>NZ_LFZQ01000010.1:2901-185303 GCF_001990725.1 Acinetobacter genomosp. 33YU
CACCGACTGCACCGACTGCACTAGAGCGTCCTGTAACGGTTAGTGAAGTTCAGAACAATGAAGTTAAAAAGCAAAGTAGTACTGTTAAAGAACAAAGTACTCCAGTTAAAACTCCTCCATCTGTAGCAAGTACTTCACAACCTATTTCTACTCAAAACTCATCAAATGATCCATCTAAGTTTACGACTGTTGATGGCGTAGAGTATGTAAATAATGAGTATTTAGAAGATCAAGAATTTAATCTTGAAGGAAAAAAACGCTTTTATGTGATGCCCGATGGTTTAGGGCGAACAGAGTTTATTGAACGGAAAAAGGGGGTGAGTAAATCCACCTTAGAACAACTCTTCAATAAACAATCTCAAGATGATCAAGCAGCAATTATTTTAGCGCCAACTTATATACGACTATCTCAAAAAGACCTAGAAACGACTTTTGAACAAGATAAGTGTTTTGTTCAAGGCTACAAAAAGTCAATCAAAGTACTTGGTGATAAAAAAGACGTAAATTTATGGCCTCGAAAGCCATTAAAAGAAAAGTTTGAATATGAGTTGGTAAAATTAGATCCATCTGTACAACATTTACAGCTGATGTCTTTTGCAGCGAGTAATTCGACACCTCTATATTATTGGCCTTTAGCTATATTTTTAGATGAAAAAGGTTGCATTTTAGAGGGAGCAAGTGGTTTTAAGAGTAAGTCTTATCCTTCTACAATATTACAACATGCATCAATTCAGGGTACTTTAAAAGTACCACCTCATGCACGTTATATGATGTTAACTCCTTTATCTTCCTCTGTAGATGTAGAGGAACATGAATTATCTAATCAGGGACAGATTCAAATTTCGGTATTACGCTAAAAATTAAGTAAGAATGGGTAGAGTATCTAATGAATAAAAAAATATTATGGCCTTTTGCATTAACTACATTAGCAATCATGCTGAATGGGTGTGGTGGCGGTAGTTCAACAATTAATGAAGATCCTACAACTGGGTCTGGTAGTTCAAATGCAAATGGAAGTTGTGATGTATCAAATAGTGACTGCTTACAGTTTTCACTCGATTATCCGGTTGCTGGCCTGAATTTTACCTGTAGTAGTGTTGCAAATCAGAGTTTTGTCACTAAAGCTTCAGGCAATAGTGTTGTGGGTACATGTAAACTTGGTGATACAGCAAACTTCTTTTTACAAGGTACTCAAACAAAAACTAAAATTGACTTGGGCTCTGTCAGCTTAGATAACATTTCAAAAATTAAGGTAGTTGTTCCACCACGTTTGAAAATTATGGATATGGCAACAGCTTTAACGGGTGTTGCACCAGTTTCATTAAGTCAAGATGATCCAACCATCGGTGTAGCCATGGCTTTGGTTAAACTTTTTCAAAGCGTTGGTTTAGAACGTGGTGATAATGTAATTGGGGATATACAGCCAACTCAAGTTACAGAAGATAAGAAAAACACATTAAATGTTGTACTTCAAAATATTACTGCTACTGAATGGAAAAGTGGAGCATATGCCAGTATTTTGAAACCTTGGTTAGATGTTAGTCAGATTGATAATAATCAAGCTTTTGCTCTAGTAACGCAATTGGCTCATTTAAGTTTAGTTGGTTTATATCAGTCGGATTACTTGACCTTAGCTCAACCAAACTTAATTTCAGAAAATTTTTATGGATGTAATTTAGCTAATTTAGCCGATTGTCCAAAAAATGCTGCTAATACGCAGCATGTTATAGGTAATTTATTCTTACTTTCAGATCGTCAAGGCTATACATTTGGTTATGGCTTACAGTGGAAAGGTACGAGCACGACTACAAATAATTCAACAGTTACGGCTGTAATGGAAGTATTAACTAAATCTAAGCCAGCTCAACTTACAGCAAATGCTCAAACCACATGGCTTGATCCATTACAAGCTGAGATTAAGTCAACACAACCATTCCATTTAAAAGCTTCAGCTAATAGCAGTGAAGATTTACTGATTTATCAAGGTAAATTATTAAATGATTCATTTATTGCTGGTCGTGAAAGTTTGTATTTAGGCGCAATAAATAGTAAAACACCAAATCCTCAGCACTATGCGCTTTGGCGTCAAAGTATTGGGAATCAAAACTATAATGGTTCTCTAGATATCTATAAAGTGACTCCAGCAAGTTATCTTGCAAAAGATATCTTTAGAACTTCTAAAAATGTGAGCGCTGGGCAAACTTATATTTTCCCGTTATATGGTACTTTAAATATTAAATTTGATACCGCTGGAATTTCACCAATCGATTTAGGTATTGTGATTGATGAAAATGGTGATATTCGTACTGATATTAAACCTAATGCAACAGCAACGGATATGTCTGGTCAGTGCGGTGTGGTTTCAGATAATACTTTAATTGATAACAATGGCGTTCAACAGTACCGCATAGGAACAACGGGTGGTACTGAGTCTGCTTCAAATGATAAATCAATTACAGTAAAAATGATTTTTGCTGAACCGAAGCTAGGCAATCTCAATGGTATTTTGGCGGGGTTAAACTCGAACGTTGTTCAAGGTACTACTGCAACTGGTAGTCAAACCTTAATTGTAAGTGGGGCAAAAATTAACGTTGCTAACTTATTACAAGGGCAGGTAAATGGGATTAACCTTACAACTTATGATAACAAGACAGTTTCGTGGTTAAATCCATATGCCTTCTATCAACGAGTCTATAATAATATTAAGGATGTGAGCCCTGCTCCTACAGAAGATGATAAAGCTTTAGCTCAGAGAATGAGTGGGACGATAACGATTCGGACGGCTGATTGTTATCAAATTAAGACAAAATAAGAGCCTGCAAAAAAAGACCGCAAATGCGGTCTTTTTATTATCGAATTTATTAACCTGTATGGTCTAAACGAGTTCCTAACGTTTCTAAATGGGTTGGAAAAACTTGTTTTTTACGATCTTCAAAATAATGTTTGAGTGTGTGCTCGACACTCGGGAAAGCTAGCTCTCCCCATGGAATTTCATGCTCCTCAAACAGACGACTTTCTATACTTTCTTCACCTGCACCAAAAATTCCATCTTTTAACTGTGCTTTAAAAAGTACATAAATTTGCCCAATACGAGGAATATTGTACATACAATAGAGTTGTTCTATTTCTATCTCAGCTTCTGCTTCTTCACGAGTTTCGCGTGCTGCACCTTGTTCCATGGTTTCGAACAATTCCATATAGCCAGCAGGCAAAGTCCATAAACCATAACGAGGTTCAATCGCACGACGACAGAGTAATACTTTGTCTTCCCATAACGCTAAGGCACCGCAGATTACTTTGGGGTTTTCATAGTGAATATTTCCACAATGAGTACAAACACGGCGTACTTTATGATCACCTAAAGGAATTTTTTGTTCGGTTTTATGCCCACACGCTACACAGAAACTCATAATTATCATCGAGTATAGAGATGACTCAGCATAACTGAATTTTTAGACTTACGCATCAACTCTATTCCCTAAGTTTGATTTTCAGATATGATGCAAAGAGAGATAGAATAATAGGTGAATGGTATGGAAGAGCACTTGCTAACACAAAAGTTACAGCAAAGATTGCGCTTTTCCACCCGCATACAAGAAGCACAAGCAGCAGTACTGATTGCAATTACTAATGAAAATGATCCAAAGGTACTGCTTACACGCCGTTCAATACATATGAACAACCATGCGGGGGAAGTTTCTTTTCCGGGTGGAAAGCGTGATCCTAGTGATACCAGCAATATTGTTGTAGCGTTAAGAGAAGCTCAGGAAGAGACAGCTTTAAATCCGTTCGATGTGCAGTTGCTCGGTGATTTGCCGATGCAGCGTGCAAGAAGCGGTTTGTCTGTAAAACCGATCGTTGGGCTTATTCCTCCAGAGGTGACTTTAATACCTCAGCCTACCGAAATTGATCGAATTTTCTTTGTCCCGTTACAGCAACTTATTGAGACGCGTCCAACACCCTATGAAGTTCGATATGCCCATCAGTCTTTATATTTTCCAAGCTTACAGATTGATAATGAAATCATTTGGGGTTTAACTGCTCGTATGTTGGTGGCTCTGTTTAAATATGGATTGGGTTATCAAAAAGATTGGCCATTTTTACTCAACTCGCCAACCTTTGGAATGCCAAAGTTTTCTCATAAAAAATAAAGATCAGGATTGATAAATTATGATGTATAGCTATCAAGGACAGCATCCAAAAGCATTACATGAACCATGGGATGGCTGGATTGCTCCAACGGCAACGCTCATTGGACAAGTAGAATTAGGCCGTCAGGTCAGTATTTGGTTTGGTGCGGTAGTACGTGCTGATAACTGTGTTGTTCGGATTGGTAATTTTTCTAATATTCAAGAAAACTCGGTATTACATACCGATGCAGGCCTTGAGTTGAACATTGGTGAATATGTCACGGTCGGACATAAAGTCATGCTGCATGGTTGTACGATTGGTGATAATAGCCTGATTGGTATGAACGCTGTCATTTTAAATCGAGCTGTAATTGGTAAAAACTGTATTATTGGTGCGAATGCTTTAATTCCTGAAGGGAAGGTGATTCCAGATAATTCAGTGGTGATGGGTTCGCCTGGTAAAATTGTCAAAAGTCTAGATGAAGAAGGCGCTGCAAAAATACGCTTGAGTGCCCTACATTATGCTGAACACTTTAAAAGCTATACAGATTTAAAAGAATTTCACTTTTAAATTTTCAGTAAGATATTTTCAATGCCAAGCACTCGCTTGGCGTTTTTATTTAGACAGGAACAACTCGCCTATCAGCGCCGAGTGGGGTATCATAACTTCCGTTTTTAATCTGATTGAATACTAAGGTTGTGCATGAAACTGCTGGCGTTGGAAACTGCAAATGAGCAATGTTCCATTTCATTAATTGATGAAACCCAAGAACTATTTTTCCAACTCGATACGCGAGCGAAAGCACAAACCCAGACCATTTTGCCAATGATTGAGCAGGGCTTACAGCAAACTGGACTAGAAATTGCTGGTTTAGATGCAATTGCCTTTAGCCGGGGGCCAGGTTCTTTTAGCGGTGTTCGAATTAATGCTGCCGTTACTCAGGCTTTAGCTTGGTCACAAGATTTACCTGTGGTTCCAGTTTCTACCTTGCAAGCTCTCGCGCAAGCAGCTTACCGACTTGAAGGCTTAGAGCAGGTAACTGCAGTACTCGATGCCCGTATGAATGAAGTTTACATTGCAAGTTTTGTTCTAAATGAACAAGGCATAATGGATTGCATTGATGAAGAGAAATTAATGAATTACGAGCAAGCCGCCGCTTATGCAAAGCATTGCTTAATCGGTTCAGGTGCTAAGCTTCTTCAAGCCGATGCAGAGCATCAAACTATCACTGCTACTGCACAAGACATTGCTTCGATTGCACGTGTTTATGCTGCTCAAAAACAGTGGGTTGATGCAGAACATGCTTTACCGGTTTACTTGCGTGATGATGCCTGGAAAAAAATAGCAGATCAGGGTAAAGCAAAGTAAAGTAAAGGCAGTACTCATGCATATATATTTTGAAGTAGATTTTCAGGGGCAAGCACAGCACTACCAAGCTGTGCTTTGTTCTAGAGGCGTGACTACCGACTTACAGCCCATTGAAAAGCTCAATGCTCGTTTTTTACGTTTAAACCCTGACTTAGCACTTTGTGTAAATGAAAATGGGCTTTGGTTGTCTGCAAATGGTATGAAAATGCAGCCTGACTGGAAAGCGGAAATTCCGCGTTTAAAACGTGCCAGTCTTAAATCTGAGATGATTGCTCGAGCTTGTCAGTTGGGCGAAAAACCAGTAATTGTAGATGCTACTGCAGGTTTGGGTCACGACAGCTTACTTATGGCGTATTTAGGTGCTCAAATTCAGCTTGTTGAACGCCATCCGATTTTATTTACTTTACTTGAAGATTCAAAAGCTCAAGCACAGCGTGATCCATTTTTAAATCAGTTTATAGATCGTATTCAACTGGTGTTTGCTGACTCTGCAAGCTATTTACAGCAATTAGATCAAGAAGCAAAAACGGTTGATGTGGTTTATTTAGACCCGATGTTTCCACAGCGTGACCAGAACCAACAAGCGATTAAAAAACAAGCCCAAGTCAAAAAGCAGATGCAGCTTTTGCATTTACTTTTACCAGAAGATGGTGAAATGGATTTAGGTGATAATTTGCTTGAGTTAGCTAAGAAAGTTGCCAAGCGTGTGATTGTGAAACGCCCACGACATGCGATTTTTTTAGCAAATCAAGAGCCAGCCCATCAGTGGCAGGGAGATGCTTGTCGTTTTGATGCTTACTTTCAGTAAGCTTATGTAAGGTTAAGTTTTATTGCTTGAATAATGCACAAATATATGTGATATAGTTCAAAAGCATGATTGCTAAAATTCTTAGCAGGCATACACTTATGGTGCCTGACAAAAACGAAATTTTTGAAACCTTTTTATGATTGATCTCAAACCTTCCATTAACTTTTGGCATGATTTTAAAAGTAACCAGCTTGCCGGAATGTGGTTATTTTTGGGGTCAAGACGTTCCTTACAGATCGTACATCCTTCTATTCTTCAGCTTATTGTTTGGGGAATATTAGGTGGATGTACCAACTCGCTTTATAGCTGGCTTGTTGCTGGTCAAACGGGTGATTTCAACTCGCAAGGTTTAATTGGGTACGCACTTTGGCCTTTTATCGCACTTATTGTTGGTATTTTTCTATCACAGCGTATTAATCAGCCACGTTTGATGTTAGTTCCAGCTTTGCTCTGGCTGGTTTTAGATACCAATATTTTATTAATTCAATGTTTAATTCAATATTTGGGTTCTAACGGTTATCTAAACTTCATTCCCGATGCCATTTATAACGGTATTCTACCGAGTTTGTTCGTGGCACTTTTTGTATGGCAAAGTTTAGCTGTCATTTGGGTTTTCTCACGTGAGTTGAAATGGCCTTGGTGGGAGCGGGCATTGGTTATGGTTGCAACTATTGCGACCATGGTCGTCTGGCAGCTTTCTGTAAAAGATCAGCCTATTTGGAAAGTAGAAGACTCTCCACCTACGTTTGCCGAAGATGCTTTTTATGCACAAAGTAAGTTACTTCATGATGCTTTAGAGCAAGTCCAATATGGTGAGATAGCCAAAAGTCATTGGTATTTCTTGGGTGTTGCGGGCGATAGTTACCAAGACGTTTTTAAATCGGAAGTGGTTCGTATTAAAGAACAATTCGATACGCGTTTTGGTACAGTTGGGCGTTCAATGATGCTGGTCAATAACCCAGATACCCGAACCGAAATCCCGATAGCATCTAAAACCAGTATAGAGTTGGCTCTACGCCGTATGGGCCAACAAATGAACCGCGATAGTGATGTACTATTTTTATATATGACATCGCATGGTGAGCAAAACCATTTTGAAATTGAAAATGCGCCTCTAGATTTGGGACAGGTCGATCCGAAATGGTTACGTGAAACGCTCGATAAAGCTGGTATTCGTTGGCGCGTGATTGTCATTTCTGCTTGTTATTCAGGAAGTTTCATTCCTGCTTTGCAGTCACCAGATACTTTAATTATTACGGCATCTGCGGCAGACAAAACTTCTTTTGGTTGTAATAACGAAGCTGATTACACCTATTTTGGACGAGCTTTCTTTGACTTGGCGATGCGAGAGCAGTCTTCTATGAAAGATTCGTTTAATGCTGCCAAGCAAACTGTGACCAAATGGGAAGTGGCTCAAGGTGTAGACCCTTCAGAACCGCAATGGGTGATTGGTAAGAATATGGAACTTATGCTACCTCAGTTGGAAAAATATCTTTTCCCACAGCAAAGTACAGGTAGTGTAAATATTGCTCAAACACAAACAGAGGCTAAAAACGATGCAACTCCTGCAAAAAAACCGTTGCTTTGAGGGTGAGCAGCGCATTTACCAGTTTGATTCTCAATTATTAAAAGGCTCTACTAAGTTTGGTGTTTATTTACCACCAGCAGCTTTGGAAGGGAAAGCCTGTTCAACTTTGTTTTATCTTGCTGGGTTAACGTGTACTGAGGAAACCTTTGCCATTAAAGCACATGCGCAGCATATGGCAGCCCATCTTGGTCTGATATTGATTACCCCAGACACTTCTCCTCGTGGCGAACAGGTTGCAGTAGGTGACAATTGGGATATAGGACAAGGTGCGGGCTTTTATATTAATGCAACGCAAGCACCTTGGTCTGAACATTATCAGATGGAAAGTTATTTAATTGATGAGTTATATCCACTCATTTTGAAAAGTTTTCCAGTAAATGCTCAACAAGTTGGTATCTTTGGGCATTCTATGGGTGGCCACGGCGCATTAACTTTGGCTTTTAAATATCCTAAAAAGTTTAAGTCAGTTTCTGCTTTTGCACCGATCTGTGCACCAAGCGAATGTGCATGGGGCGAAAAAGCATTTAACCATTATTTAGGCGCAGATCGTGAGAGCTGGTTGGCTCATGATGCCACAGCTTTAGTCTTAAAAAATGGTGCAGTTTTTAGCGAAATTTTGGTTGATCAGGGATTAGATGATCAATTTTATGAACAACTTCACCCTGAAAAATTTAAGCAAGCATGTTTAAAAGTAGGACAGCCTTTAACTTTAAGACAACATGCTGGCTATGATCATGGTTATTACTTTATCCAGACCTTTATGGATGAGCACTTACAGTTCCATGCGATCCAATTAGAAAAGGTCGCTGGCTAATTAGTGTTGCCATTCCACCTCAAATTCTTGTTGAGCCATACGGTTTAGATGATCAAGGACAACTTTTTCCAAGTGGTCGTGGTCATCTAACTGACTATCAATAGCAACATTTAACTGCTCTGTTTGAGGTGCAAGTGTAATGGTTGCTGTAGGCATTAAGATTTTAAAGTCTTGCTCAGTTTCTTGTACTTCAAACTTATGTTTCCAATGATTAACTAGACGTTTTGCAATGCGTTTTCCATCATTTGTTAATAGATGAGTTGTGCTTTTCATTATCAATCCTCACATTGGTTTAATGTACCTTAACAAATTCGTTTCGCCGTTAGCATTCTATTGTTGCAACGTTACGTTGCAAGTTTGAAATGTTATCATTTAAGCAAGGAAGGGCAGGCCAAGTAGGTTCTTTTTTGTTATAATTTTCAGCCTCTCCTTAAATTTTCAGCCAGGTCATCCACCTATGTCCAAGCCTTACTTGATTGCTCCTTCTATTTTATCTGCCGATTTTGCTCGTTTAGGCGAAGATGTAGACAAAGTGTTAGCCGCAGGTGCCGATGTAGTACATTTTGACGTGATGGATAATCACTATGTTCCAAACTTAACTTTTGGTGCTGGTGTATGTAAGGCTCTAAAAAACTATGGTGTTAAAGCTCCAATTGATGTGCATTTAATGGTGTCTCCAGTTGACCGTATTATTGGTGATTTCCTAGAGGCTGGCGCTGATATTATTACTTTCCACCCAGAAGCATCTCACCACATTGATCGTTCATTACAACTTATTAAGTCTGGTGGTGCTAAAGCAGGTTTAGTCTTTAACCCAGCAACGCCGTTACACCATTTAGATTATGTGCTTGATAAAGTTGATCAAATTTTAATAATGAGTGTAAACCCTGGCTTTGGTGGACAAAAGTTCATTCCAATGACTTTAGAGAAATTACGTGCAGCGCGCAAAATTATCGATGCAAGTGGCCGTGATATCCGTTTAGAAGTTGATGGTGGTGTTGGCCCAGCAAATATTCGTGAAATTGCAGAAGCGGGTGCAGATATGTTTGTTGCTGGTTCAGCTATTTTTGGTCAACCAGATTATAAAGTTGTGATTGATCAAATGCGTGCAGAGCTTGCTAAAGTAGGGACGAAAGAGGTTTAACAGCTTTTTTGTGCTTGGATAAGGTGAGAAGTGCTTTTCGCCACTCACAGCATAGCTGTTCGTCTTGCACTCGGGTAGCGATACTTAATCGCTGCTACCCCTCGTTCATGTGGATAACTTTGTTTATAACTGTATGGATAACTGTGTTGATAACCGTATGGATAAGATGTTGGTAAAATAAACAAAACTAGATCAACCGTTTACTCTCTAAACAAAATGTACGAAAAAAGAACGCTTTGGCGTTCTTTTTTTATGCGTATTGAATATTTTATTGTCCGGTTTTTTATTAAGCTTTGCTAAAAAATAACCTGTGCAAAAAACGAAATGAGGCTGTATAAAACTTTTAAAAACTTATAGAGAGAAAACTGTAAAAGTGTCATGAAAAGTAAAGCTAAATTTGCTTTAATAAGATTTTAGTAAGAGACCTAGATCATTAATGACAGTAAAAATTTTAGCGGTAGATATGGATGGGACTTTTCTTAATTCTAAGAAGCAGTACAACAAAGCACGTTTTTTAAAACAGTATGAACAATTAAAACAAAATAATATTCATTTTGTGGTGGCCAGCGGTAACCAACTCGCAAAGCTTGTGACCTATTTTCCAGAAATTAATCATGAAATAGCTTTTATTGCAGAAAATGGCGCACATGTTGTAGATGCTGGACAAGAACTCGCTTTTGCCCATTTAAGCAAAGAACAATTTAGTAATATTATAAAAGCGATTGACTCTGCGTATACCTCGACTATGGTGATCTGTGGGAAACAGAGTGCTTATGTACATAGGAGTATGAATGCAGAGGACTACGCTAAAGTCGCTCGATATTTTGAGAAGCTGACAGTTATTGATGATTTTTATGCACTAGATGACTTGGTGTGTAAAATTACTTTTACTGCTCAGGAAAACGAAAGCTTTGCAATTTTTGAGCATTTTCAGAAGCAAAGTTTTGTAGCAGATAAAGTTTTAGTGCCTGTTTCTAGTGGTTTTGGTTTTATCGATTTAATTCTTCCTGATCAGCATAAAGCGCATGGTTTGAAGCTATTACTACAAAAATGGCAGATTGAGCCTAATCAGGTGGTGGCGATAGGTGATAACAATAATGATATTCAGATGATTAAAGCAGTCGGTTATGGTTTTGCTGTTGAAAATGCTGTTCAAGCTTTAAAAGCAGTGGCACCTTATGCAACTGTAAGTAATGAACAAGAAGGTGCACTAGATGTGATTGATTTAGTCCTTCAGCATCAACCTCCGTTTGCTTAATGACCGTAAAAACAATCAATTAAGATGTAAAATTGTATCTGATTTAAAACTTGGTTATGCTAATACACCATAGATAAATGGATTGCTCAAGGCAATAAATGATGACACTGCAACACTTACGCAAGTATGCTTGGTTTGTGTTCCTAATGACTTTGGTCGTTGGGTGGAGTGGTGTGTCTGTTGCTCAGATGCCTATGCAGCATGATCTTCATACGATGCCATGTCATAATAAGCAAATGACACATCATACTATGCAGGGTCAAGCTGATGATCAGGCGATGTGCCATCAATCTATGGTGAAAGTTTCTCAACATGGTGAACACTGCCAAGACTGTAACCCAGTCCATTGTCAGATGCTGAATCTGGCTTTGCAGCAAGCTGTACCAGACGTTGAAACATCATTTATTCCTATTTCATCTCAATTTAGTAGTGTTTATCAGGCTCAGCATTTAGCCGGATACTGGCAAGAAATTTTACGTCCTCCAAAAGCTTAATCCTTTCTTACTTATTTTTTTAGTTCAAAGGATTACAGCAATGTCTCATAAAACAATTAGCAGCCTCGTCGCTGTATTTGGTCTATTGGTTTCACCATGGACTCTCGCGGCAATTAAGGAATATCACCTTAATATTAATGAACAACAGGTCAATGTTACGGGTCAGCCGCTCAAACGAATTACCGTAAATGGAAAATTTACAGCCCCACTTCTTGAGTTTGAGGAAGGAGATGAGGCTGTTATTCATGTTCATAACCAATTAAAGAATCAAGATACCTCTTTACACTGGCATGGCTTATTGCTGCCAGGGTTAATGGATGGTGTACCGGGTTTCAATGGTTTTAAAGGAATCGCGCCAAACGGAGATTTTGTTTACCGTTTTAAGGTGAAACAAAATGGCACATATTGGTATCACGCCCATAGTAAAGGCCAAGAGCAAGATGGTTTATATGGCCCGCTCGTGATTTATCCAAAAGGAAAAATACCCGTAGCGGCGCATGAAAAAGCTGACCGTGATTATGTGGTGATGCTTTCAGATTTTCATAACTCTTCTAGCGATAGTATTTTAAAGAATTTAAAGAAATCTGCTGAGTATTATCAAAACCGCCGTGAAACCGTATCTGATGTGTGGAAGCAAGTTAAAGCACAAGGCTTAAAGGCAACTTGGCAAGATCGTTCGATGTGGAATCAGATGCGGATGTTAAAAACCGATATGTCTGATGTGACGGGTTATACCTTCTTAGTTAACGGCAAGACACCACAGCAAAACTGGACAGGTAATTTTAAAGCTGGAGATAAGGTCCGATTACGATTTATTAATGCATCAGCAATGTCATTTTTTGATGTCAGAATTCCAAATTTGAAAATGACTGTTGTGAGTGCAGACGGACAGCCAGTTAAGCCTGTAGCAATTGATGAGTTTCGTATTGGTACAGCGGAAACCTACGATGTCATTGTAGAACCTAAACAAGCAAATTATCAGATTGAAGCAGAGTCTATTGACCGTAGTGGTTTCGCTATCGGCACTTTGCACAATGAAAATACAGAGGCTGTGGGGCCAGTCCAAATGCCAACACCACGCCCACTTGCTTTGTTAACCATGGACGATATGGGCATGAGTCATGGTGATGGAAGTGATGATCATGCTGGTCATCAAATGAATATGAAACATGACATGTCATCAATGCCTGAAATGAAAAAAGAAGAGAGCCAGACTAATCATGATCACACAATGATGAGCATGAGCAATGACATGAAAAATATGTCATCTGAAGAACATGATCACTCTATGAGGCAAATGAAGCATCACATGTCAGCGATGCCTGAAATGAAACATGATATGCAGGCAATGTCGTCTAGCGAGCATGACCACGCTATGATGAATATGAAGCATGAGATGCCTGAAATGCCTGCGCAATCTGAAAATAAAACTAAAAATAATGAGCCCGTTTATGGCTGGGCAAATGCTTCGACACCAGCGGGAATGAAAGCGCTGCAATATAGTGATTTGCAATCTTTGACACCTCAGCCAGACACGCGTGCGCCAGAACGAGAGCTTGTTATTCGTTTAGGTGGCAACATGGAGCGTTATATCTGGACCATTAATGGCAAGAAATTTAGCGAAGCTGAGCCATTACAAGTTAAGTATGGCGAACGTATTCGCTTGAAGTTCGTGAATGACAGCATGATGGCTCACCCAATGCATTTACATGGCATGTTCATGCAATTGGAAAATGGTCAGCAAGCTGAAAACTTACCAAATAAACATACCGTTATTGTTCCACCTGGAAAGACAGTTACTGCGTTACTGACAGCCGATGCCTTAGGAGAATGGGCGATTCATTGTCATTTGCTTTATCACATGAGTGCAGGGATGATGAATAAGTTGATTGTGGCTCAAGTGAATGATGGAGTAGTAGATGCATCTCAAGCACCTGTTCAATCTGAAAATGAAAAAGGAGCTAGTCATGCGCATCACTAAGTTGTTTTCTCAAATGATATGTTGCGGTGTTTTCTCTGGTGTATCGGTTCTTGCTTTTGCCCAAGAACCCTTAACCCATGATCATTTACGCGAACATGGTGGACAGGTTTATCAAGCAACAAAAATTGATACTGGCTGGACGCAAAATGAAGAGGGGGAAGGACGTTTTTCGTCTGAATTAGAAACTTGGATGGGGACTGATGAAAATAAATTATTCATCAAAGCCCACGTTGAAAAAGCCGAGTCGGAAGATGCCAATTATGGCGGTTCAGTACTTTATAGCCGAAATATCGCCGACTATTGGGATGTACAGGCAGGGGTAAACTACGAGCGTTTACAGCAGGAAGATGAAAAGCAAGATCGCTGGGCTGGTGTAGTGGGCTTACACGGCATGGCACCTTACTTTTTTGAAACCGATGCATATCTTTATGCAGGTGAAGATCAACTATGGAAGTTAAGTTTAGAAACGGAAAGGGACTTACTCTTTACCCAAAAGTTGATTGGTAAACCCTATTTAAAAGCAGATGTTGTTTTACAAGATGAATCTCGCTATGCCAGTAAAACGGGATTATCGAGTTTGCAGGCAGGTTTTCAAACCCGTTATGAAATCAATAAAAAGGTCATGCCATTTGTTGATGTCGGTTATGGTTATGAAAAAGGCTTAAAACAAACTGCTTGGCAAACTGGAACTGACTCTGAACATGGTTGGTATTATGGAGCTGGGTTAACACTTAAGTTTTAATTGCCGAACAAAAATTAAGCTTAATGACATGCCATTGGTTTATACTGATGGCATTGTTTTTTGTGTCAGTTATGGTGCAAAGATGGCTTTAGAAAAACAAGAGAATCAAATAAATGTCAATAAAAGCTGTTCAAGCTGTGGGTGCTCAAGCGTAGCAACTCAAGACTATTCTATGCCGAGTGAACCTATGACTAATAAAATCCAATGGGTGAGTTATTACCATATTCCTCACATGGATTGCGCAGCAGAAGAGCAAATGGTGCGAATGGCTTTGGTACCTTATGCTGAACATATTCAAGAACTTGAATTTGATTTACCTACTCGTCATTTAGCGGTATATCACAGTAAAGAAGCTGAAAAAATTACTCAAAGCCTGCAACGCCTAGGTTTAGGGGCAGAGTTACAGCAAACCCAGCCTCACTATGAACCCGTTGAAAAGCCTAAAAAGGTACGTGCTAGCTCTTCAAACCATGCAGCACAAAAACAGGTTTTACAATGGTTGTTACTCATTAATGCTGTGATGTTTTTCATCGAATTTATGGCGGGCATCATTGCGTCATCAACAGGATTAATTGCTGACTCACTCGATATGTTTGCCGATGCGGCAATTTATGGCATTGCTTTATTTGTGGTAGGTAAAAACCTCAATGCTCAATTAAAGGCTGCACATATTTCCGGATGGTTTCAATTTGGCTTAGCCATGATTGTGTTAGTTGATGTACTACGTCGTTTTATATACGGCAGTGAACCTGTTTCAATTCTCATGATTTTAATTGGCGGATTAGCGCTTGCAGCCAATATTAGTTGCATTTATTTAATGAGAGACCATAAGGAGAGTGGGGCACATATGAAGGCGAGTTATATATTCTCTGCAAATGATGTCATCGTAAACTTAGGTGTCATTATTGCGGGAATATTGGTTGCAATTACTGGCTCTCGTTATCCTGATCTCATAATTGGGTTAATTATTGTTTTGTTTGTTTTAAATGGTGCTCGGAAAATCTTACAACTCAAAAATGAATAAGATTTATAGATTAAAGGTGAACTTGAGTTCGGGTTTGCCTAGATTTTTTATTTTAAAGTAAACTGAGTCTTCACATAAGGAGGAACGACCTCCCCCATAATGGGTAATCATGTCAGGACGACCTGACACTATAAAAATTAGTGAATGTTATGGCTTGGGCTATTTTAATTTTAGCAGGTGTATTTGAAATCATTTGGGCATATTCTATGAAAATGTCTGAAGGTTTTACACGTTTAACCCCTAGTATTATTACCGTAGTTTTTATGATTTTGAGTGTAGTTCTGCTTTCAATATCAATGAAAACTCTACCCCTTGGTACTGCTTATACGGTTTGGACAGGCATAGGTGCAATTGGATCATTTTTAGTGGGTATATTTTTTCTTCATGAACCTATTGGTGCGATGAGAATGATTGCCGCTGTACTGATTGTATCGGGACTGGTTCTAATGAAAATTTCGTCTCCATCTTAAAAGGATAAAGTATGTTGCTGTCTTATAAGTATATCAATTCGCCTGTTGGGCAATTAAAGCTAGTTGCGAATGAAAATGCTTTGGTGGCAGTACTTTGGGACAATAAAAATCCAAAACGTGTTCGACTAGCAGAGCTGGTCGAACAAACTGAGCATCCAATTTTATTAAAAACTGAGCAACAGTTAAAAGAATACTTTGACGGTACGCGCCGCGAGTTTAGCTTGCCATTAGATTTTGAAGGTACAGCATTTCAAAAGCAGGTGTGGGCGACATTACTCAGTATTCCCTATGGTGAAACAAGAAGTTATAAAGAGATTGCTGTTCAAATTGGCAATGAAAAAGCCGTGCGTGCAGTAGGTGCTGCCAACGGTAAAAACCCGATTTCAATTATTGCACCTTGTCACCGAGTCATTGGGGCAGGCGGCGCCTTGGTCGGTTTTGCGGGTGGTCTTGATAAGAAAGATATTTTATTAAAATTAGAGCAACAATAAGCTATTTTTAGCGCTCGATTTTTTCAGGCTTTTCTAATAAGCTGTCAACAATGATATTTCATGTAAAGCATGTTTTATTACATCGCTATTTTCTGAAATATTAATCTTTTCATAACAAACTCTGGATGTTCTAAAAATGGCTGTCGGCGACGTAACAATGCCACAAATGCATGTGGTAAAAGGTGTAAAAATTGGCTCAACTGAAGCATATGTACGTTACCAAAACCGACGAGATTTAGTCATTTTTGAGTTTGCAGAAGGTTCAAACGTCGCTGGGGTATTTACCCAAAATGCATTCTGTGCAGCACCTGTTCATGTATCGAAAGCTCATCTTGCTCAAGGTAATCCTCGTTATTTAGTAATTAATACAGGTAATGCCAATGCGGGTACTGGACCTACAGGCTTAAAAAATGCCCAAGACACTTGCGCGAAGTTAGCTGAGCTTGCTGGTGTGAACAGTTTTGAAGTACTTCCGTTTTCTACAGGTGTGATTGGTGAGCAGCTTCCAATGGAGCGTTTACTTGCTGGTCTTCAGCCTGCATTAAATAGCGTACAAGAGGCTGCTTGGAATGATGCTGCAACTGGCATTATGACGACAGACACTGTGCCTAAAGGTGCATCTGAAAAATTTGAACTTGATGGCATTACTTATACCATGACAGGTATTAGTAAAGGCGCAGGCATGATCCGTCCAAACATGGCAACCATGCTGAGCTTTGTTGCTACAGATGCGCCTATTAGCCGTGATTTAGTACAAAAGCTATTAAAGACAACAGTTGAGCATTCATTTAACCGTATTACGATTGATGGTGATACTTCAACAAATGACTCTTGTATTTTTGTGGCGACTGGTCAGGCAGGTGGCACTGAAATTACATCAGACAGTGATCCACGCTACGCAAAAGTATTAGAAGTGCTTGCTCGTGTCATGAACCGTTTAGCGCAGTTAATTATTCGTGATGGCGAAGGTGCAACTAAGTTTATTACTGTTGCTGTAGAGGGTGGCGGTAACATTCAGGAGTGTTGTGACATTGCTTATAGCATTGCGCATTCTCCACTCGTTAAAACCGCACTTTTTGCATCAGACCCGAACTGGGGACGTATTTTAGCGGCAATTGGCTATGCTGGAGTGAAAGAATTAGACGTGTCTAAAATTCAGGTATGGCTAGACGACGTACAAATCTGTAAAGATGGTGGTGCAGCCGAGGACTATACCGAAGAAGCTGGTGCGCGCGTTATGGCACAAACCGAAATTACCATTCGTGTTGACTTAGGTCGCGGACAAGCCAAAGATACAGTCTACACATGCGATTTATCTTACGACTACGTCAAGATTAATGCAGATTACCGTTCGTAAATATTCAGTTATAATCAAGCCTCGACAAAGAGGCTTTTTTATTAGCCCCAACTTTTGATATTAAATGATTCAATCTATTAAATCATTTAAGCAGTAACGTTATATGCGAGCAGGTATGCCAGCATAAAGGATAGAGAAGACGTTTTATGAGTGATGCGACTTTAATTGCCAACGATGCAAAAAACATTGTACAAGCGCATTTAGACCGTTTAGGTGAGCCAAAAGACAATCGCTTAAGTGAAGAAGCAAAACAACAAAAGTTTGCACAGATCGAAGCAGAGCTCAAAAAACGTGATGCTGTCCTTGTTGCTCATTACTATTGCGACCCTGAAGTACAAGAGCTTGCTGAAAAAACAGGTGGATGTGTTTCTGATTCTTTAGAAATGGCCCGTTTTGGACGCGATCATGCTGCCTCAACATTAGTCGTTGCTGGTGTTAAATTTATGGGGGAGACAGCTAAAATTCTGTCTCCTGAAAAAACAATTTTAATGCCGACACTTGAAGCAACTTGTTCACTCGACTTGGGCTGTCCAGTTGATGAGTTCACAGCATTTTGTGATCAACACCCTGACCATACTGTAGTTGTTTATGCCAATACATCTGCTGCTGTTAAAGCACGTGCAGATTGGGTCGTAACTTCAAGCTGTGCTGTCGAAATTGTTGAGCATCTAGACAGCTTAGGTGAAAAAATTATTTGGGCACCAGATCAGCATTTAGGTCGCTATATCCAAAAGAAAACCGGTGCAGATATGTTGCTTTGGGATGGTGCATGTATTGTGCATGAAGAATTCCGTGCACGTGGTATTGCCAGCATGAAAGCACTGTATCCAGACGCTGCTGTATTGGTACATCCAGAGTCGCCAGAATCAGTTGTAGAAATTGCAGATGCGGTAGGTAGTACTTCTCAACTCATTAAAGCTGCGCAGACTTTGCCAAATGAAAGACTCATTGTGGCAACAGACCGCGGTATTTTCTACAAAATGCAGCAAGCAGTACCCAATAAGATTTTAGTTGAGGCGCCAACAGCGGGTGAGGGGGCAACTTGTCGTTCATGTGCTCACTGTCCGTGGATGGCAATGAATGAACTTGACGGAATTTTAGAAGTTTTACAAAAAGGTGATCAGGAAATACACGTTGATCCAGCGCTGGCTGAACGTGCCAAAATGCCTTTAGATCGAATGTTAGCCTTTAGTGCATCGTTAAAACGTTAAAAAACCTCAAAATGCTTGTTAAATATACATTTGATAAGGATTTTTAACTTTTTTTTAGAATAGGTGTTGACGTCTGAGGGCGTCGCGCCTAGAATGCACACCGTACCGCACGATGTGCGATACAGCAAAAGCTGAGATAGATCGGAGCATAGCACAGCCTGGTAGTGCACCTGGTTTGGGACCAGGGGGTCGTAGGTTCGAATCCTACTGCTCCGACCACTTAAAATAATATTTTAAGATCGGCGAAGTATCGCATGATAAGCATCATCGGTTAAGCGCCTGTAGCTCAGTTGGATAGAGCATCCGCCTTCTAAGCGGATGGTCACAGGTTCGAATCCTGTCAGGCGCGCCATTTGGTAGCTTGGTACATAGAACTTATTTGATGGTGGATGTAGCTCAGTTGGTAGAGCCCTGGATTGTGATTCCAGTTGTCGCGGGTTCGAATCCCGTCATTCACCCCAATTTCGGAGCATAGCACAGCCTGGTAGTGCACCTGGTTTGGGACCAGGGGGTCGTAGGTTCGAATCCTACTGCTCCGACCATATTTTAAAAGCGTTCAAGCTTTGAAAATATCCCAAATATTGAAAAGAATTTCTTCTAGTCTTAAAGATAGAAGGAATTTTTTTGTTTTTATATATTTAAATTTTAATTCATACATACTCCAATATTTGAACGTATTTATATAAGCTCTGTTCTCTGTTCTCTGTTCTCTGTTATTGATATTTCTGTCTTAACTCATCCTTTTCTTGATCTGACAAAAATGCGATTTTAAGACCATTTTCTTGAGCTGTATAAATTTGCTCAGGGCTTAAACCAGCTAAAGGGGCAGCAGTTAAATATTCATGTTGTATCTCAATACCTTCTACCGCAGGGTCATCCGTATTAATGGTGGCAAGTACGCCATGTTCTAAAAAAGTCTTTAATGGGTGCTCTGCTAAAGAAGGCACTGTGTTGGTTTGAATGTTTGAGGTGAGACAAGACTCAATACCAATCTCATGTTTTGTCAAATAATCTAAAAGTTTTAAATCTTGAACTGCTTTAACACCATGTCCAATTCGTTCAGCACCTAATTCTTCAATAGCTTGCCAAATACTTTCTGGGCCGGCAGCTTCGCCTGCATGTACCGTAATATGCCAACCTGCATCACGCGCTTTTTTAAAGTGATCAATAAATAAATTGCCCGGAAAACCAAGCTCATCACCAGCAAGATCCAGTGCTTTAATATCATTTTTATGGGCGAGTAGGGCATTTAATTCTTTTTCGCAGGCTTCTTGACCAAAAGTACGACTCATAATGCCAATTAGGTTCGCTTTTACACCGTACGCCTGACTGCCTTCTTTGACTCCAGCAATAACCGCTTCAACTACGCCTTCAAGTGGAAGTTGATGTGTCATTCCCATATAACCTGGTGAAAAACGTAGTTCTACATAATCTAGGCCTTGTTGGGCAGCATCCTGTATGTTTTCAAAAGCAATACGTTTGCAGGCATCTAAACTCGCTAATACTTTTACGCCCCAGTCGAGCTTTGATAAAAAACTTAATAAGTCAGGTTGGTTATCCATCACTTGTACGTGTGGTCGTAAAGATTCAATGTCGTAAGCAGGTAAAACTAAATTGTATTGTTGGCCCAATTCTAAAATGGTTTGAATGCGGATGTTGCCATCAAGGTGGCGGTGTATATCTGTAAGCGGGAGCGTTTTTGTAATCATAGATTTCTTCTTATCTGTTCGTCTTAATTCATCATGCCTGTTTAGAGCCACTGATAAAAGTTTGGTTTTGCTATGTTTTTGTGAAAAGCGTTGAGTTGAGTTTTTTGAACTTACTATATTTGTATAAGTTTTAATTTTGATGACATTGTTCTGGCCTAAGAAGATAACGCAGTCTGTGTAAGATACAAGCACCAAGATTTTTATTGTTTTTAATTTCGCTGAGCCTGTTTTTTGTTGACTCTTCAATAGTGGATTGGCTGAAGAATGGTCATTGGTATTTTGCCTTTTAGTTGTAAAGATGAATAAAGGCTTGCTAAAGACCAAACTGATAAAGCGATTAATTTATCTGTAAAAATCTATTTCTGGCAAGTAAATGAAAAAGAAGAAATAGGAAGCACTCAAATGAAGTCGGTACTTTGTCATCAAGCAAAATTACAAGTGGTGGACCAACCGAACTTAACACCTGCAAAAGGGCAGGTTTTATTAGAAGTGGTGCGATGTGGGATCTGTGGTTCAGATTTACATATGCAGCACCACTGCGACCACATGCATGATTTGGCTGCACGTGTCGGGTTTAATGGTTTAGCCAAATCTACAGACCCATTTGTACTTGGACATGAGTTTTGTGGCAAGGTCTTAGACTACGGCCCAAAAACACGTCATAAATTTAAAGCGGACACACTCGTTTGTGCAATGCCGCTTTTAAATGTAGATCAGCATGGTTATTTGTCTACAGGACTTTCCCCAAATGCTTCGGGCGGTTATGCCGAGCAAGTATTGGCTCAATCAAGCTTGATGTTTGAAGTACCCAACGGTCTAGATGCCGATAGTGCTGCTATGACTGAACCTATGGCGGTTGCATTACATGCTGTTCGCCGTAGTCGTGTAAAAACTGGTGAACCTGCGATTGTGATTGGCTGCGGCCCTGTCGGGTTAGGTGTCATATTAATGCTTAAAGCGGCTGGGGTTAAAACTGTAGTTGCCAGCGACTTTTCACCAAACCGCCGTAAGCTTGCCGAGCAATGCGGTGCCGATATTGTGGTAGACCCTAAAGAGACATCGCCATTTGCCAACTGGAAAGAGTTTGGTTTGCTTGGCAATGTTTCTGATGCGATTAATATGGGCATGGGATTGTTTGATAAGTTACAAGCGACACGCTTACCATGGTGGCATGGATGGCGCATGATTGATAAGTTAGGTGCTTTACCAAAACGTCCTGTTATTTTTGAGTGTGTGGGCGTACCGGGTGTCTTGCAGCAAATTATTGAGGGTGCGCCTTTGTTTTCCCGAATTGTCGGGGTGGGTGTGTGCATGCAAAGTGACAAAATAGAACCCGCACTTGCGATTAATAAAGAGTTAGAAATTCAGTTTGTACTAGGATACACGCCGCTTGAGTTCCGAGATGCTCTACACATGATTGCAGAAGGTAAAGTGAACTGCTCACCATTGATTACCGGTGTTGTTGGTCTAGAAGGTGTTACCAGTGCATTTGAGGCATTACGCGACCCTGAACAGCATGCCAAAATCTTGATTGACCCGAAACGTAGTGGTTCAAATATTCAATTGATGAATCATTAATTTCAAAGACATTTATGCTTAACTAAAAGGTTGTGATCTCATTAATCACAATCTTTTTTTATGCGTATAGATCGCACAAAGTGGCTCAGCTAATTTGTACTGCTCTTTAGTTGTTCTAGCTCTTGGTAAATCCACTCAACAAATTTCTGAATGGTTGGGGTTATGTCTTGGCTTGAGTGAATGAGATAGTACTTTCGGCTGCCTTTTAGTTTTTTATTGGAAACAATCACCAGTTCCTTTTTTTGTAGTTCAGACTCAATCAACATTTGTGGAATTAAAGCCATTCCCATGTCATGACTGGCGGCAACCGCAAGCATTGAAAATAACTCATGGCGTTGTCCATCAAAAGGTTTCGGGTGCTGCATCTGATGAGTTAGAAACCATTCTTGCCAAATGCTAGGCCGAGTGGTTTGTTGTAGGAGAGGGATTTTTAATAAATCTTCTGGGCTTAAATCATAGGTATTTTCATTAATTATCACAGCATCTGGAAAATACTTTTCGATTAGCCTTGATGAGCATACAGGTACAATTTCTTCATCCATTAAATAATGTGCTTGTATGCCGGGCCAGTGGTCAATTTGCTGCTGCGTACCTGCAAAAATCGCAGCATCAAAAATGTTATCATTAAATAAAAAAGGTTTAGTACTGGTTTCTAAATGAACGGTAATTTCAGGGTGTTTTTGATTTAAAAGATGGAGCTTGGGTAATAGCCAGCGTGTTGCAAAGGTAGGAACTACGCCTAACTTTAATGTTCCACCTAAACCCTTATGAGAAATCACATCGGCCGTACATTTCTCTAAGCCTAATAAATAGGGCTTAATACTTTTAAAATACTGCTGACCAGCAATCGTGAGTTCAACACCATGCCGAGTACGTATAAAGAGTTCAACGCCCAAGAAATCTTCTAACTGCTGAATTTGGCGAGAGACTGCACTTTGGGTAATACATAACTCTTGTGCAGCATAGGTATAACTTAGATGTTTTGCTGCACTTTCAAAGCAAATCAGGCCCTGAATGGACGGGATACTTCGTCGCATAAATAAATCCTTTTATTTGTCGTCATATTTCAAAACAGCATATGACCTAAATGCAGATATCCGAGTTTAGTATAAAAATAAGCCATTTTTAATGAAATACAACCAATTAAATATCTAAATTTAAACTTTCTTATTTTAAATATGCGTAAGTCGCATATCTGCATGAACATTTATCGTTTGATTACTGCATTTTTCACGCATAACATCGAGTTAAATAAAGAAGATCAAATCAAGCAGAGGATGCGATGAATCACATGGTGACAACAAAAAAAGCAAAAGTTCAATTTAACTGGCAAGACCCATTTTTAATTGAGCAACAGCTTAGTCCAGATGAGCGCATGATTCGTGATGCGGCTTATGCCTATTGCCAAGAACGCTTGCAACCACGTGTACTTGAACAATTTCGTCATGAAACAACAGATCCATCTATTTTTCGTGAAATGGGAGAGCTTGGCTTACTGGGTCCAACTATTCCTGAGCAATATGGTGGCGCGGGTTTGAACTATGTGAGTTATGGCTTGGTTGCGCGTGAAATTGAATATGTCGACTCGGGCTACCGCTCCATGGCGAGTGTGCAAAGCTCATTGGTGATGGTGCCGATTCATGAATTTGGTACTGAAGAACAAAAGCAGAAGTATTTACCTAAACTAGCTACGGGTGAATACATTGGTTGTTTTGGTTTGACTGAACCTGATCATGGCTCAGACCCGGGCAGTATGATTACTCGTGCTAAAAAAGTTGACGGTGGTTACCGTTTAAGTGGCGCAAAAATGTGGATTACCAACAGCCCAATTGCTGATGTATTTGTAGTCTGGGCAAAAGAAGTTTCTGCTGAAGGTAATGTGGGTGATATTCGCGGCTTTATTTTGGAAAAGGGCTGGGAAGGTTTATCTGCGCCTGCCATTCATGGCAAGGTCGGTTTACGTGCATCCATTACGGGTGAAATTGTGATGGATAACGTTTTTGTACCTGAAGAAAATGCATTCCCTGAAATTCGAGGCTTAAAAGGCCCATTTACCTGTCTAAACAGTGCTCGTTATGGCATTGCATGGGGCGCAATGGGTGCTGCCGAGTTCTGCTGGCATACTGCACATCAATACACCATGGACCGTAAACAATTTGGTCGTCCGTTGGCGGCAAATCAATTGATTCAAAAGAAACTCGCAGATATGCAAACTGAAATTGCTTTGGGTTTACAGGCAGCTTTACGTTTTGGTCGTATGAAAGATGAAGGTATTGCCTCAGTTGAAGGCACATCTCTCATTAAGCGTAATAACTGTGGGAAAGCGCTTGATATTGCTCGTATGGCACGAGACATGATGGGTGGAAACGGCATTAGTGACGAGTTTGGTGTGGCACGTCATTTGGTCAATCTTGAAGTCGTAAATACCTATGAAGGAACACATGATGTTCATGCCTTGATTTTAGGTCGTGCACAAACAGGCATTGCCGCATTTAGTAACTAACTCATTAATTTTTTAAAAGATAGAGGTGTTCTTTCGAGAGCACCTTTAGGGATTTTTACGCAAAAATTTATGGAAAATGACAAGATTCATCGTAAGGATACTCATGTAAAGATACGCGTCTGTGTACTTAAAACCAAATGTAAGATGATGAAAATATAGAAGATTAAGTCATACAGAAAACATAAGTAAGCTATCGATGACTCATTTGGGAAAATGAGGAACTAAAGATGAACAATGACGTTCAAGTAATATCGAAAGAATTAAGAAATACATTTCCAAGTAACCTTGGAACATATGAAAAGATTGGCCCTCATACATGGAAATGGGCGTTGTTATTTGCCTATTTTGCGATGGTGGTCGATGGCATTGATATTATGCTGCTGTCTTATAGCTTGACCAGCTTAAAGGCAGAGTTTGGTTTAAGTACCTTTCAGGCAGGCGCATTAGGTAGTGCTTCTTTGGCAGGTATGGGTATTGGCGGTATTTTGGGTGGCTGGGCATGTGACAAGTTTGGTCGCGTAAGAACTATTGCCAACTCTGTAACCTTCTTTTCGGTAGCGACCTGTTTATTAGGCTTTACGCAAAGCTTCGAGCAATTTATGGCTTTACGTTTTATTGGTGCTTTGGGTATTGGAGCACTCTATATGGCCTGTAATACTCTTATGGCTGAATATGTGCCAACCACTTACCGTACAACGGTCTTGGGCACGTTACAGACGGGTCAGACTGTAGGTTATATTGCTGCGACGCTATTAGCAGGGGCAATTATTCCAGATCATGGCTGGCGTGTTTTATTCTTCCTGACCGTAGTGCCTGCTTTTGTTAATATTTTCCTACAACGATTTGTGCCAGAACCAAAATCTTGGCAGCTCACTAAAATTGAAAGCTTGCAAGGCAACAGACAACCTAAAGAAATGGTTGTGGCTGAAAAGCCTAAAAGTGGCAGTATTTATAAGCAAATATTTAATAACTTTAAGCACCGTAAAATGTTTTTGTTGTGGATGACGACAGCATTTTTCTTACAGTTTGGTTATTACGGCATTAACAACTGGATGCCAAGTTATTTAGAAACAGAAGTACATATGAACTTTAAAAATTTAACCAGTTATATGGTGGGTTCATATACAGCAATGATTCTAGGCAAAATTTTAGCGGGTTATCTTGCTGACAAATTTAACCGCCGTGCTGTTTTTGTGTTTGGAACAATAGCCAGCGCCGTGTTCTTGCCAATCATTATTTTCTTTAACACCCCTGACAATATTTTATATTTATTAATTACTTTTGGCTTCTTATATGGCATTCCATATGGTGTGAACGCGACTTATATGGCTGAAAGTTTTTCAACCGATGTACGCGGAACAGCCATTGGCGGTGCCTATAACATTGGTCGTGTTGGGGCTGCGATTGCACCAGCCACGATTGGTTTCTTGGCATCGGGCGGTACGTTTACCATGGCCTTTATTGTGATGGGCGCTGCGTATTTTGTTGCGGGTGTATTGCCGGGATTATTTATTAAAGATCGTCAATACGATCCACAAAAACAATCATAAACAATGACAAGAAGGTGCTTTGAGCACCTTCTAAAAAGATAAGGGTATCGTTATGGGTGCATTACAAGGAATTCGAGTTTTAGATTTAAGCCGTGTGCTTGCAGGGCCGTGGTGCGGACAGATCTTGGCAGATCTTGGCGCGGAAGTGATTAAAATTGAACGTCCTCGAGTAGGTGATGACACCCGTATGTGGGGGCCACCATGGATGCCCGATCAAGATGGAAACATGACTCGTGAATCTGGTTATTTCCAGTGTACCAACCGCAATAAATATTCAGTTGCGGTGGACATTACCACGCCAGAAGGTCAGGCCTTAATTTATGAAATTGCCATGACTGCCGACGTGGTCATTGAAAATTATAAAACAGGGTCTTTGGCTAAATATGGTTTGGACTATGCTTCCTTAAGTGAGCTGAACCCGAACATTGTTTATTGCTCGATTACCGGTTTTGGGCAAGATGGCCCACGTGCAGAAGAACCCGGCTATGATTTTATTATTCAGGGTATGTCAGGTCTGATGAGCATTACTGGCGAGCCTGATGATGTGGCAGGTGGTGGTGCGCAAAAGGTTGGCGTGGCTGTTGTAGATATTCAAACTGGATTGTATTCCACCATCGCGATTCAGGCGGCTTTGATTGCACGCTCGCACACAGGCCGCGGTCAGTATATTGATATGTCGCTCCTTGATGTACAGGTCGCGGCACTGGCAAATCAGGGAATGAACTATTTAGCTTCTGGTAAGGCCCCACAGCGCATGGGTAATCAACACCCGAGTATTGTGCCGTATCAAACTTTTAAGGCCAAAGATAAAGAATTTATTATTGCTTGTGGTAACGATAAACAGTTTAAAGATTTATGTATTGCAATTGGTTATCCAGAGTTACTCGAAAATGAAAAGTTTGTCCGTAACCAAGACCGCGTCAAATATCGAGATGAACTGATTCCTTTATTGTCCGAGCACTTTTTGCAAAAAACTGCCAAAGAATGGGTCGACATGATTCATGCGCTTAAAGTTCCAGTAGGTGTAATCAACTCTATTGAAGATGCCTTGGCTGAACCACAAATTGTGTATCGTAATTTGGTGGTGAATATTCCTCATCGTTTAAATGAAAACTTCCAAACCATTGGCTCACCAATCAAGTTATCTGATACTCCAGTTGAATATCATCATGCACCGCCAGAGTTAGGTGAACATACCGCTCAAATTTTATCGAGATTTAAAACAGCAGAAGAACTGGCTGCGCTAAAAGAGAAAGGCATTATTGATGGAAAAATTGCTTAAGCTATTGCCGTTTTTAATGTGATTCAATTTAAATAAAACTGTGATTTGCCATAAATCACAGTTTTTTATCAAAAAAAGTAAGCGCTTTAATATTTAAAAATAAGTGGCAGCTCTGGTCTAAAATCATGAATCATTCCTTGAGGTTCATGATCAAAACTAATTTCCATTAAATGCTCCGATCCATCAGTCACTTCAAAATTATCAACTGTATTGAACAGTAATGAAGTCGGGTGCTGTTCAAGGTTTGGAACAGAAACTTTAATCGCAGTGATTTCTGATAAATCTTTGCTATGTACAAGCGGTTGTTGTTTTTCTTTTGCAGCAAGGTCTGGTCGTGAAGCAAATGAAAGGAAGAACCACATCGGTTCAGATACAACAGAGTCTTTGGCAACATTTACTTCTAAGCTGGCTGGTAAATAGCTTGGCCTATAAACCCAATTAGGAAATTTTGCGCTGTTATCATCTTTATTTTTAGGGCGAAAACAAATACCAAAAGGGGACACAATATTATTTTGAGTATTTAGTCGCTCAAAAAGCAGAGTAGGTTTGGTGAGATCACTTGAGGCTTCTTCTGGGTTATTTAAAAAGATTAATTCGATAAAGCTATTTTTAAAGAAAAAGCGTCTGTTTTCGGTACCTTGACCCGGGTGCTTGTTGGATGAACCTTCTGTTAGACCGAATTTTTTTAAAGTTTCAGCTTCGGGAGCGCCTGATTGTACACAAATAAAAATATGGTCCACTTCCATTTTAAGCTCTCATACTAATGTTGATGAATATTAAATAATTGATTAATAGAATTTTTCATGTTTATCGCAAGTGTTTCATCGAAACCGTCGACTAAAAAGCGGCTAATTAAGCCTTCAATCACCGTATAGATCAGTTCAGATAAAGCTTCACCATTGGGTATATTGCAGTTTTCCGCAATCAACACTTTAATCCATTGTTTATGGGCTTTAGAAATAGAAATAATGTCTTGATCATCTTGGTTAGATTCAGCGACTGCTCTTACAAATAAACAGCCTTTAAAAAAATCTTGTCTAAACCAATTGGTGTGCCAATCCAGAATCTTATTGATGGCCTCTAACCCTGTTGCATCTCCAACATAACCCAAAAGGCTTTGCTTAAACCGTTCATCACGTGCAACGAGCACAGACTTAACCAGTTGGTTTTTATTTTTATAGTATGTGTACATAGTGGTTTTAGAGCAGCCAGATTCATCGCGAATCAGGTCGACACCCACCCCGACAAAACTATTTTCGTTAAATAACTTCTCGGCTGTATCTAATATTTTTAAGGCAGATTTTGACATAAAACTTTTCCAAAAAATAAAATAGTACAGATCTGTACTATTTGAAATTTTATCTATATGCTTTTTAAAAAGCAATGTCTGTTTGAGGAAAAAACCATGTTCTCGATCTTTTATGGCAAAGAAAAACTGGCTCCATCGCCCAATAAAATTGATATTTTAAGAAGCCTTGTTGGGGGGACGCTCAGTATTTTTATACTTCTGTGGTTGAGTAAGCTCACACATAATATCTTTATCATGGCGCCATTTGGTGCGACCTGTGTATTGCTATATACCGTGTCGCAGTCACCTTTGGCGCAGCCGAGAAATATTATATTTGGGCATCTTATCTCGGCTTTTGTGGGTTTGTTTTTTCTAAAATTTGTCGGTGTTTCTATTTTTACAATTGCTTTATCAGTGGGCTGTGCTATTGCACTCATGCAAGTGTTTAAGTGTGTTCATCCACCTGCTGGGGCCAATCCTTTAGTTATTTTGTTGACCGCGAGTAGCATACACTACCAGTGGAGTTTCTTAATTTTTCCTGTTTTGGTCGGTGCAGTGTCTTTAGTTTTGGTGGCGATGCTGATTAATAATATTAAAGCGAGTACCAAGTGGCCAATTTATGGCTTGGGAATTTTAAATAGTAAAAAGTAGGCAAGCTATGAAGTATTTTGAGCTTAAAAAAATGAAAGTATTCACTACGCCAAGATAGTGAATACTTTTGAATGAAATTATGACTTCTTCGAAATACGTTCTTCGATGGCAAATTTGAGTAGAGAAGCGCTACGGTAAAAACCATGTGCGAACTTTCCAAATGGCATGGTAATAAAGAACGTCATGACTGTAGCTAAATGGAAAATCAGTAAAAGTGCCATGTAAGGGGTATTGCGAAATGCCATAAGTGCTAGCCCTGAAGCACTAACGATAAGTAGAAGGAAGATAAAGCCTCGATCTACTGGTTTTTGCTCGCGGTCACCATGCAACGGATGACGTTTAAGATTTAAATAAAGCAAGCCAGATGGTCCAACAACTAAGCCGATTCCACCCAAAGTTCCTAAAATGACAGGCAAGCTTAGGTAAGGATAAGGTGCATGTAGGTCAAGAAAATAATGATATAAAGTCGCTACACCTGTAGCTGCAAAGCAGAGCATAAAGCCATAAAACGTCAGGTGATGGAACACACGGCGGATTTGTGTGTAACGGTCATCTTGCTCATTACAGCCTTTGCCATGACCGCCATCTAAATATTTAAGTGTTAATACGTTTTGGGTAGCTTGAACTAGGTCTGGTTTCTCAACTTTGCCGTGAATGACTTTAGAGGTTTGTCGCCAGAATTTGCTAATTCCAATACCGAGTAAAACAATCGCAACTGTAAAGGTCGCTCCAAACAATACTGCTAAAAAGTTATGCGGGAAAATCGCATAGAAATTACCTTGGTAACCTGCAAATAAGTCAGTGCCTTTCCACCACACTACGGCTAACATGCAAAAAAAGAAAATAAGTGTTAAAGCTGAGACAAAAGGAATACCCACCGATTTATAAAGTCGACCTAAAGGCTGAGGGGTCGCAAATTCTTGGTAAGTTTCTAAACGTACTTGTGCCATCGCTTTTGGAATATTTACACCAAACTCATGCGGCGGGGCATATTGGCAAGCATGTAAACATGCACCACAGTTATGGCACAGGTTTGCGAGGTAATGAATATCGGCTTGATTAAACTCAAGACGCTTGGTCATAGCCGCAAATACAGCACAAAATGACTCGCAGTAGCGACAAGCATTACAAATTTGTAGCGCTCTTTGAACTTCCTGCTCATGGTCAGAGAGCTGAACAACTGGAATCAGGGCTTTAGTACTAGCATTCATGTTCAACTCCTTGTGAAAGTGCATAGTGGGCTGCATTTTTTCCGGCAATGCGTCCAAACGTTGTGCCAATCGACATGCCGACCCCTGCGGTATAACCCTGACCGAGTACGTTACCTGCCATCATTTCACCAGCGACAAACAGGTTGCGGCTGGCTTTATTGTTAAAACGCACAGCAGCATCGTCTTCGACTTTTAAGCCTAAATAGGTAAAGGTAATGCCGGGTTTAAGCGCATAGGCATAGAACGGTGGTTGATCGAGAGGAACGGCCCAATGGGTTTTGTTGGGAACAATATTTTTGGTGGTGCAGTCATCTAAAACTGTGTGGTTAAAGGTGCCTTGCACACAAGCTTGATTAAACTCTTCTACGGTGTGGCATAAGGTTTTTGCATCTAGTCCGATTTTTTCGGCCAGTTCTTGAATGCTATTTGCTTTCACACCCGCAAACACAGGTGGCATAAAGCGACCAATGGCTTTTGAGTCGATAATCGAATAGGCAATTTGCTGCGGCTGTTTAGCTACAAGACGCCCCCAAATCGCATAACGTTTTGGCCAGAAGTCTTCGCCTTCATCGTAAAAACGTTCGGCTTTGTTATTGACCACAATACCCAAAGAAACGCAGTCAATACGAGTGCAGATGCCGCCGTCATATAATGGTGCGCGTGCATCTACAGCGACGCAATGCGATTGCGACGGGTCGCCAATAATATCGGCGCCTTGATCTATCATAAATTTGAGCAAGTTGCCCTGATTAAAGCGGGTTCCACGAATAATGAAATTATCGGCAGGCCATTCGCCGTTTTCATTTTGTCCCCATGCTTCTCTTAACCATTCCAGATTTGACTCAAAACCACCTGCGGCCAATACACAGCTTTTCGCTTTAAACACACGGCCATCCTCAGCAATTGCAGCTTCAAAATGTCCTTGGTTTAACTTTAGATCTTTAATTTTTGTGTTGTATAAAATCTCAATGCCAAGTTCTTGGGCACTACGGTAATACGCATTAATGAGGGCTTTACCGCCACCCATAAAAAAGGCATTGGTACGTGCAACATGCAAAGCACCCGATAGTGGCGGCTGAAAATTCACACCATGTTTACGCATCCAGTCACGACATGTTGCCGTGCTACGAATGACCAGACGAGCTAAGTGTTCATTGGTTTTTCCAGCAGTGACTTTAAGTAGGTCTTGCCAATATTCTTCTTCCGGATAGGCATCGACCAATACATCTTGAGGAGCATCATGCATGCAACGAAGGTTACGAGTGTGTTGTGAGTTACCACCACGCCATTCTTTAGGCGCTGCTTCTATGACAAGCACAGAAGCTCCGCTTTCTTTTGCTGTGAGTGCGGCACACAGTGCGGCATTCCCACCACCAATTACAATCACATCATGCATGGATTTCTCCCTTTCTCAGCTATGGCTAATTTAGCTTTAAAAGGGAAGATGCAGTGAGAGGCTAAACTTGAATGGGTGTTTAGTAAAAATAAACACTAAACGCTTAAGTGTTTATGAGTTTCGCACCGGGCCAACGCTTTTCATTAATTAGGTTGGTCACACAAGCACGAATCACTACTTTAGTGGCTAAGGTGGCAGGCGAGAGTTCTTCTTCAGACAGACTAATCAAATAGTTAATACGCTCAATAGCAGGTTCTACAACACGCAGTAAACATAGGTCTTGCCTTGAGTTTAACGATGCGCCCGCAGGTTGGATGGTTGCCATTTCGAGTTGGCTAATGCTTTCCATTAACAAATGCAGCCCATCAATTTCATAGGCCACTTTAAGCTGATGAATTTTCTGTTCGAGCAACAAGCGCAGACCATGTCGTTGACTTGGTAAAATTAGCGGAAGTTCTTTAAGCTGTGAATGAGTAATGGTTTGAGTGTCTATGCAGCTTTCAAGGTGGTACTGACTCAGCACTTCTTTAGGCGAGATTAAAAACATCTGTTCTTTGACTAAAGGTTGTATGGCCCACTGTGGGTCGACATCGTCACTAAAGATGATGGCAACATCGAGCTGCCTCGCATTAACTAATGCCTTGAGGTCACCCGATAAGCCTTCAATGAGACGGACTTTAATGTCGGGATAGCGGTTTCTCATGAGTTTTAAAAAGTGCGTGCCAATAACAGACGCAACACTCGGCGAAAAACCGACGGTGACGTGGCCACTTAAACGTGAAGAATGCGCAGAGTCTATGGCATGGTCTAGGTGTCTAAGTGCCAGTTGCACTTGTTGAAAAAAAGCTAAGCCCGCAGGGGTGGGAACCGTACCCAAAGCGGTGCGTTGTAAAAGGCGAATAGAAAGCTCGCTTTCTAATTTTGAGATTTGCTGACTTAATGCAGAAGTTCCAATATCGAGATTTTTTGCAGCTTTACCTAAGCTTCCTGACTCGATCACTGCAATAAAATACTTTAATTGTTTGAGTTCCACGGCAAATACTACATTGTCCTTTGTTCATTATTCTACACTGGTTTATTGCTCTACATTTTGTTCTATTGTGCTGTGTAAACCGCTCAAAGAGTAAAGGCAACATCCTCTCAAAATGCTGCCTTTTAGAGCTTTTATTGTTTAACCTGCTCAAGACCCTGTTCTTCAATAATTTGTGTCGCTTGAGGCGATTTCACGAATTGAATAAGTTCTTTTGCGACTTTTGCATGTTCAGAGTTTTTACCAATGCCTGCCGCAAATACCGTCACTTTTTGATACGGTGCAGGGATTGGGCCGACTAATTCAACTTGACCATATTGGCCGGTAAAAGGTTTGATTTCACTAATTTGCTGGAAACCAATATCAAACTGACCTTCAGCAATACGTTTTGCCACGCGGTCACCGACTACTTTTTCTGCTTTACCAGCAATCACTTTGTACTCGACAGGTGGAAAGCTTGGGAAAACATCTTTTTCAAGATGCGTACCGCTCGCACTTGCCGAATAGCCGATGTGTTTAGCATTTAATAAAACTTTTTCAAACTTTGCCGCAGAGCTAATGTCTGGCTTTGGTACACCTTTAGGTACAGCCATACCAATGCTTGAATTGACTAAAGCACTTTGTGAATTTGGGTCGACATAACCTTTTTCTGCAAGCTTACTGAGTTCAGGAGCAGCCAAGACCACCATGTCAAAACGTTCACCACGATCGAGACGGTTTGGAATTGCAGTTGGCGATGCACCCATTGATGAACCAGACGAGAGATGCACGGTATGACCAGTTTGCTTTTCAAATATTGGAATGAGTTTTTCCATAGATGAATAGAAACCGCCAGAGCTAATCACTTCGAGGGTATCTGCGTTAGCAAGCGTTGAACCTAAGCCTGCACTAGCTAGGCAGATGGTCATGAAGATAGGGGACTTTTTCATAGTATCTCACTTTTAATGACAGGAGAGCACAGTACGGCTGCAACATGCGCCGTACTGTTCATTAAAATTTCAGGTTAAGTAGTTAGTTGTTTTAAGCGCTAACCTTTGCAGGTTCAGCAATCGCGTCAGATTTGTTCTGCTTAGAACCGCGACATAAATACAAGCTTGAGATGAGACTACATACCGCAGCAAGCATGAGCCAGAACGCTGGTGTGCTTGCATTGCCTGTGTTTTCCACAAGGTAAGTACATGCCATTGGCGTCATACCACCAAATATAGCGGCTGCAAGACTGAACGCTAAAGAGAAGCCAACGGTACGAACACGTTTTGGCATTACTTCGGCAAGCGTTGCCACCATAGTCCCGTTGTACATACCAAAGAAGAACGAGAAGTAAGCAAGCGTGATCAGTAAGTTTGAAAAACTAATATCGCTCACCAACCAGCTTAAAACTGGATAACTGGTAAAGATCGCAAGTGTGGTAATACCCACTAACACTGGACGGCGACCAATTTTGTCTGAAAGTAGGCCACCCATTGGTAACCAGAAGAAATTCGATAAACCCACAAACACGGTTGCTAACAGGCTGTCTGTGACCGACATTTCTAAAGTACGTTTTGCATATACTGTGGTGTAAACCGTAATAAAGTAGAACGTGGTGGTGGTCATGGCACTCATCATCATACCTGCAAGTACAATGCGCCAGTTACTCGCCAGTGTGCTAAAAATTTCTTTGGTTGAAGGGTGAGTTTTTTGCGCTTTAAATGCTTCAGTTTCCTCTAAAGTACGACGGAATAAGAAGATTAAAGGAATAATCAAACAACCAATTAAGAAAGGAATACGCCAGCCCCATTCACTCACTTGTGCATGAGTTAAAACGGTGTTGAGCCAATAACCAAATAACGCTGCAAACACGACCGCAATTTGTTGGCTACCAGACTGCCAGCTAGTAATAAAACCACGGTTTTTATCGGTTGCAATTTCTGCAAGGTAAATCGACACGCCGCCAGATTCAACACCTGCCGAGAAGCCCTGTAACAGACGGCCAATAACCACTAAAATAGGGGCCATAATACCGATGGTGTCATAACCCGGTACAAAGGTAATTAAAATCGTACCGATAGCCATCAGGCTTAAAGTCACAATCAAACCCTTACGGCGACCGATTCTGTCGACATAAGCGCCCAAGAAAATAGCGCCGAGAGGACGCATAAGAAAGCCCGCAGCAAACACGGTAAATGTCATCATTAAAGAGACATATTCATTTTCAGAGTGGAAAAATTTTGCTGCGATATAAGTGGCATAGAAACCAAAAAGAAAAAAATCGTACTGTTCTAAAAAGTTGCCACTTGTTACATTTAATATTTTTTTAAAAGTAGCCCTACGGTTATTAACGACATCCATTGGAGACCTCCTTGGCCTGACAAAATGGAAACATTCACGATCTTCAAAGTTTGGACGTAAATTGATTCAATCAATAAACCTAAATAGGAAATGGGTTAGAGATGAGATTTAAAGGTGTCCTTGGTAGAAAATGTGATGCCTTGTTTCCAGTTAAAACTACACATCTATATTTCGATAAACAGAAAACCACTTATCATTCAGATGAAAATGTAATCTTAAAAAGCAGGAAGGAGTGAGAGGCGAAAATTAATTAGGTATTTAGAAAAATTAATGACCCTTTAAACAATAATTTCAGAACATGGCCAAATTTGGTTTTGAATCAACTCTTTCACACATGCCTTAATGGCTGACTTGGCAGCAAGTGCAGCGGGTGATAATTCTTCTTCGGCAAGGCTCACTAAGTAGTTAATTCGTTCCACTTCTGGGTCAATCACCTTAAGCAATTGCAGCTTATGTTTGTACTCTTGCAAGCAAGCACTTCCGGGGCGAACACTAGCAAGGTCAAGGTGAATCAGACTGTCCATAAGTAAGTGTAAGCCATCAATTTCATAGACGACATTAAGCTGTCCAATCTTGTGTTCAAGCAGCTTTCGTAAGCTATGACGCTGACGTGGCAACACTAACGGAATATCGCCAATTTGCTGAGACTGAATAATGCCGCTTTTAATGCAATCTGCTAGACCGTATTTTTCGAGCACTTCTTTGCGCGCCATTAAATACATTTGCTCGCGTACCAAGGGCTGTATCGACCATTGCTTATCAATCTCATTAGTAAAAATAATGGCAATATCAAGCTGACGCGAGTTAATGTACTGAATGAGATTACCTGACAGGGTTTCCACAATCTCTAAGCGAATGTCTGGATAGCGTTCAGACATCAGTTTCATTAAAGGGATACCAATCAAAGCGGTAATGGTCGGTGGAAAACCAAGGCTGACATGACCTGACAAGCGTGCCGAATGCGCAGCATCTATGGCAAAATTTACCTGACGCAAAATAAGTTGCGAGTGCTTTAAAAAGGCAAGGCCAGCAGGTGTTGGGGTCACGCCAAAAGCATTACGCTGTAATAAGCGAATGCTTAGCTCTTGTTCGAGCTTACTAATTTGCTGACTAATCGCCGAAGCACCGACATCGAGTTTTTGGGCAGCTTTACCAATACTGCCCGATTCAACGACTGTCAAAAAATACTTTATTTGCTTGATTTCCATAATAAATGTATTCGCTCATCATCCTTGATTTATAGAGATATGAAGGATTGGAAAATCTATCATGTATTTTTATATTAACAGCAATGCATTAAAAAGGTTCTGAAAAATTAAGCGGCTTTACTGAAACTTAGTAAAAAGCAGAACTACACCCAATACACATAAAATAGAGCCAATCACCTTATTAATCTGTACTTGCTTGGCTAACATTTTTTGTCTCAACAGTATTGAAGAGAAAAGCACTGCCACCAGTGAAAACCATACAAAATGGGCAAAAGACATAAAAAAGCCATAAGCCAAAAGAACGCTTTCAGGTGTGGTTAAACTCACGATTTGCGTATAGGTACTAATTACAAATAGCGTGGTTTTAGGGTTCAGAGCGTTGGTAAAAAAGCCGTATTTTATGGCTTGCAAAGTACCTATAGCGTTTAAAGCAACAGCGTCTAAAACTGGTTTTTGAGTAAAAGTTTTATAGCCAATATAGATCAGGTAAAGCGCGCCAATATACTTAACAATAGTCAAAATTTGTGGCGTATAAGCCATCACAAAGGCAACCGCTATTAGCGTATAAGACACATGTACTAACACGCCAAGCGATATGCCTAGTGAAGTGAACACACCTATTTTTCTGCCATACAGATAACTATTTTTAGTCACAATCGCGAAGTCTGCGCCGGGGCTTACCACTGCCAAAATCGTGATTAAAATAACTGCAATAAACTCTGCCATTATCTTATATCCTCACAGAAAACGAGGGAGTTCATCTGTACTTTTTGGAATGTATGTAAGAGAGCGAAAACACTACTTAAAATTGCTATTCTTTTTGTAAGAGATGCTGGGGCTTCAGGTTTTCGAAGATAGATATCGATATTCAATATGTTTTTCATCATCTAAAATGGGGTTTAACCAAGATGATTTTTATTTTTGAACAGAAACCTACAAATAAAAATCGATAAAAACGACTACATATCTATGAGTTTTTGGAATGATCGAAAGAATATCGCTGAATTCACTAAAATTTTTCTACTTTGTGGCGAAGTATGGCAGCGTGACTTTAGCTGCAAAGAAATTATTTGTGACGCAAAGTGCGGTCAGTAAACAGATTTATAATTTGGAAGAAGCTTTAAATACCACTTTGTTTGACCGTAAAAATAAAACACTTGTGATGACTGAGCAGGGCGAAATTTTATTGAGTTGTTGCCATCAAGTTTTTGGTCAACTCGATGAATGTTTAATAGAACTCAGCCAACCCAAAACTTACAACAAACAACTGGTTTTGTCGTGCGAACCGACTCTTTCCATGAAATGGCTCATACCACGGCTCTCAAAATTTAAAAAGCTCGGTCATGATTTTGAGGTTGTGTTACTTACCGCAGGCGGTGTGGTCGACTTTGAAAAAGATAATATTGATATCGCGATTCGCCGAAATGACTTTGATTGGGGAGCGCATATTTATAGCGAAAAGATTGCCGATGAATATATCGCTTTAGTTCAACCAACTAAACCATCGGAAACCAACGACTTACTCATTTCGACTTCTAGACCAAATTTTTTCAAAAACATGAGTCGTATTGCTGAGTTAAAGCAGAGCTTAAAAGGCTACACCAAAGTTGAGCTTGAACATTTTTATCTATGTTTAGAAGGTTGCTTGGCGGGACTCGGAGCTACAGTCATCTCAATTTATATGATTGAAAAAGAGCTTGAGTGGAACTTACTGCAAAAAATTTCACCTGTTGTGCAAGATAATTCAGCCTATTTTTTACTTTCTCATCGTGCTTTTGAGGAAGACCTACGCAAAACCATATTTTTAGAATGGTTAAAAGCAGAGATGAGAGAGATTCAACATAAATTACTTTAGGTTGAGCAGTTTTATTTAAAGATAAATGGTTAAGTAATTGAAAATAATTATAAATTATAGAAAATGCAGGCATTAAAACGAGAGCGACGTATGTCTCGTTTGTGCTGTCTCAAAACCCCTAAGATGAAAAATATTTAACTTCCTACTTATTTATTAAACCCTAAACATGAATTTCACTCAGTTTTGAATGAGACTAAATCATTTTTATTCATGTTCTGATTGCGGTATAAATCTATCCATGCTCTGAAGCGCTCCAGTAATTCACTTTTGATAAGACCACAAGGCACAAATCTGACAAGTCTGGAAAGTTTAAAAAGAGCAAAAAGTTTTTATTTAGGTTTATCTCAGAAATTAGGGTACTGATCAAAATGAGTAAAGAATTTACATTTACGATTAAGAGTATTTGTTTCGATGAGAACTATCGTCCAGCAGACAATACACGTATTACAACCAACTTTGCTAACTTGGCAAGAGGGATGAGCCGCGAAGAGAATTTGCGCAATACATTGCAGATGATCGACAATCGTTTCAATGCCTTAGCTCATTGGGACAACCCTAAAGGCGACCGCTATGGCGTTGAACTTGAAATCATTTCAGTTGAAATGAATATTGATGCCGAAAACCGTACTAGTGGACTTCCTCTCATCGAAATATTGAAAACCAATATTGTTGATAAGAAAACCAATGAACGCATTGAAGGTATTGTAGGTAACAACTTCTCGTCTTATGTACGTGACTATGACTTTAGTGTGCTTTTGTTAGATCACAACAAAAACAAATCTACGTTTAGTACGCCAGAAAAGTTTGGTGAATTGCACGGCAACTTGTTTAAGAGCTTTATTAACTCTGAAACTTACAAAGCCAACTTTAAAAAGGCACCTGTGATTTGCTTAAGCGTTTCGACGACTAAAGAGTACCACCGTACTGAAAATGAACATCCTGTTTTGGGTGTGGAATATAAGCAAGAAGACTATTCATTAACCGATGAATATTTCCAAAAAATGGGCTTAAAAGTTCGCTACTTCATGCCGCCAAATAGCGTTGCGCCGTTAGCGTTCTATTTTACTGGTGATTTGTTGAGTGATTACACCAACCTTGAGTTGATTAGTACCATCAGTACCATGGAAACATTCCAAAAGATTTACCGTCCTGAAATTTACAACGCAAATTCAGTGGCTGGAAAATCTTATCAACCAAGCTTGAAACACGAAGATTATTCACTTACTCGAATTGTGTATGACCGTGAAGAACGTAGCCGTTTGGCTATAGAGCAGGGGAAGTTTGTTGAAGAGCAATTTATCAAACCATACCAAGCGATTCTTGAGCAGTGGTCTGCTAATTACGCTCCTAATTAATCAACATACGGGTCATTTAACATGAAAAAATTATTACCGACTTCAACTGCTGGCAGCTTACCTAAACCGTCTTGGCTTGCAGAACCTGAAAAGCTTTGGTCGCCGTGGAAACTCGAAAACGAAGGTCTGCTTGAAGGTAAAAAAGATGCGCTACGTTTAGCGTTGCACGAACAGCGTCTTGCTGGCATCGACATTGTCAGCGATGGTGAACAAACTCGCCAACACTTTGTGACTACATTTATTGAACACTTAAATGGCGTAGATTTTGAGAAGCGCGAAACTGTTCGTATTCGTGACCGTTACGATGCAAGTGTACCGTCTGTAGTAGGTGCGGTGTCTCGTCAAAAGCCTGTGTTTGTTGAAGATGCGAAGTTTTTACGTCAGCAAACTGATCAACCAATTAAGTGGGCATTACCTGGCCCAATGACCATGATTGATACACTTTACGATGGTCATTACAAGAGCCGTGAAAAACTTGCTTGGGAATTTGCTAAAATTTTGAACCAAGAAGCGCGTGAGTTAGAAGCTGCTGGTGTAGACATTATTCAGTTTGACGAACCTGCATTTAACGTCTTCTTTGACGAAGTAAATGACTGGGGCGTTGCGACTTTAGAGCGTGCAATTGAAGGTCTAAAATGTGAAACTGCGGTGCACATTTGCTATGGTTACGGCATTAAAGCCAACACTGACTGGAAAAAGACATTAGGTTCGGAATGGCGCCAGTACGAAGAAGCTTTCCCGAAACTGCAAAAATCTAACATCGATATTATCTCGTTAGAATGTCACAACTCACATGTGCCTATCGATTTACTCGAACTCATTCGCGGTAAAAAAGTCATGGTTGGCGCGATTGATGTTGCATCTAACCAAATTGAAACACCAGAAGAAGTGGCGAATACACTTCGTAAAGCGCTTCAGTTTGTAGATGCTGACAAGCTTTACCCTTGCACAAACTGTGGTATGGCACCTCTTTCACGTGAAGTGGCACGTGGCAAGTTAAATGCGTTAACGGCAGGTGCAGAAATCGTTCGCCGAGAACTCACTGGTTTTGAACTTACTGCTTAATACTTACCAATAAGTGGTATAAAGGGTTACTTTTTTGATGGCAGTTGATAATCAAACAAGTAACCCTCATTTTACTTACTACATGTCGCTCTAATCAGAACGCATGTCGATAGTACCTTCCTGATGGAGTTGGGCGGTATAGCAAACACACAGGACAAGGTACGGTTCAATTTAGGAATAATGTCATGGTTCAAGCAACAGACTTTAGAAATGCAATGTCTTTACTCACAAGTGCGGTTAGTGTTGTGACTACGGCAGGCATGTCTGGCCGTTTTGGATTTACTGCCTCTGCTGTTTGTAGTGTGACTGACACACCGCCGACATTATTGGTGTGTATGAACCAATCTGCGAGCTCACATGCACATTTCCTAGATAACAAAATCTTAACTGTGAATGTTTTAGGCGCACACCACGAACATATTTCAAAAGCATTTTCATCTAAACTCACACCAGAAGAGCGCTTTAAACATGGCGCATGGATTGAGTTAGAAACGGGTTCACCTGTGTTAGATGATGCTTTGGTCAGTTTCGATTGTGAGATTGAACAAATTCAACAAGTCGGTACACATACGATTTTTATATGTCCGATTGTGGCGATTAAACAAAGCCAGCATGATCAAAGTTTGGTTTACTTTAACCGCGCTTATCACCAAGTGGGGCAGACCGAGATTGTCTAATCCTACTCGTTTTGTTGTTTCTGAAATAGCGAAATGAGGGCCTAGGAACAAACCTATTTACAAGTTGTTTCACCGGGTTCAGGCTCTCGGATTTCTAGCTTATTGTTCTGTTCTACTACACAAATACGTGTATCGAAAGTTTTGTATATGTCTAAAGTAATGTCATAAGCCACATTCTTTTCAAATGTCTTTAGAGGAATTTTTACACAATCTTTCTCTTCTATTGGCAAAGGAACATTTGAATATTCTTTCTCATAGGTGCTTTTGTAGCCGTTTGTATAGTCAGCTTTCGCCACAAAAATCAAAAATTTATTATCAAAAGAATAATGCGTTTTTTTAGGGTTGTTGGTAAATGCACATACATAATCTTGATGTAGCGTAACTTCTAATGGAAGAGGGCCTTGGCTACAACCATTCAATAAATACCCAGTTGTTAATATTAAAATGGACTTTGAAGATAGTCTTCTCATTTATGTTCTCGTAAAGTTCTAAAAAATATTCAAAATCAAAAAGTAAAATTCATGCGGTTTAGCTTACCGTATCTGGCTCTTTTTAAAAAATGAATAAATACAATTAAATATAATATATAAAATAATAATTAAGTTAATCTAATGAAAAACAATAAGAAATTTAAATACTTGTCATAAAAGCTACATTGACACTTCTAAACTCTCAGATTATGCTTTGCGTGCTGGCCACATTGCCAGCCGGTTTTAGCAGACCGTGCTCAAGAACATTGAAAAAATTCATTTTTTTGATGTAGACTCACTCGTCCCCCTTTTTGTAGCGGTAGGACGGAAGGGGGACACCTTCGGGTGTGCTGGGTCTTGAGCCAGTCTGCTAACCCCCTTTCGTTCTGCCACCATAAGTCCAAAAAAATGCTCTGGCAGAACTCCAATAATCAGGAGTTGGCTATGCACATCCATTATTTTTTGGCACTCCGCGCCAAAAGTTATAACAACACAGCTTAAAAAATTACAGCAGCTTGAACGCCATAGGGTTTTCAGGCTTTAAGTCATTTTTACTTAAAACTTAGCAACAACAAAACTTGAGATGTGCCAAGCACCGTCTTGCGGCTTTGCTGTGCCTTTTTTTCTCCCAAAAAGGGCACAGGCTTTTTATCTCATTTAGACACAACAAGAATTTAAAACGGTAAAACTATGCGAAATTACTTAGAAACCTCTTCCAAAAAATTACTGGCTGTTCAAACCACCATACAACTCATTACGATGCATGGGTTCCACAATGCAGGCATCGACCTGATTGCTAAAGAAACCAAAATCGCCAAAGGTACGCTTTATAACTATTTCCACTCGAAAGAACGCTTAATTGAAATGTGCATCGCCTTTCAAAAGAGTCTGCTGAAAGAAGCAGTGCTCTCCATCATTTACTCAAGCCGTTACTACACTTCAAAAGACAAACTCAAAGCAATTATTGTCTTACATACCAATTTGAGCAGCCTGTATAACCTTTTACTTAAAGCTATTTTTGAAATAAAACTGCTTTATCCGAAGGCTTACTGTATGGCGGTTGAATACCGAAAGTGGCTGCGCCATGAAATTTTTGACTTGATTTTTAGCGGGGAAACTCGTGAGCCAAAATTCGATGCCAATATGGTGGTAAACCTGATCGATGGTTTGCTGTTACAGGTTTTAAGCTCTAACAGTTTGGATGAACGGGATGAGGTGTTGGAGTGGTTTTGGGGGAGGGCTTTTAAAAAGAACGCTTTTGAGTTTTAACTTCTATAAATAATCTAAATTTACTCAGTAAATTAAAAATAGGAAATATAAAAGATGAATTTTATATTCCCTATTTTTCACTATAAAATTTATAAGATAATTATAAATAATTAAAACTCAAATATCTTTTAATAATTTTAACGAATGTGAAAGAATACTAAATTGGGATGTCCTTGTGAGGTACAGCCAGCCAGATAAACATCTACAGTTTTTTTTGCTAAAAAAGCAGATAATAATGAAGCATATGCACGTTTACCATGAGGTGTCTCAACATTTTCAAATCTAAATTCATTTGTTTTAGAAACAGCACAACCTAATGTTTCACCGAAAGGATTACCTGATAAACTAACATAGCATATACTAGAGTCTGCATGGCAGCCAATATCTACGATTCTTCTACCCACTACGCTTTCAGCTGCAAATAAAGTAGTATTAAAACATAATGTTAGAAATACAAAAAATAATAGTTTTTTCATAATTATAAAGGCTCTACTTGTTGTACGGTACAAAAACTAGGATTATTAGAATAATCTCTATCAACATAAACAGTTACACTTCTTTTTTTTTGATACCATTGAGATAGTGTTACGGCAATTATAGTCTTACGGGCCTGAGGAATAAGCATCCAACCATAAGCAGTTTTATTCTTACAAACATCTGGAAGGTTTCCCGGTTCTAATTTTATTAAAAGCCCAGCTGTTACACTTGTTATTCTAGTTATAGTTCCGCTCACGTAATCTTGTTCTGCATTAGCAGTCTGAATACTAGTGAATACAATCGTTAAATATAGTAAAAATTTTTTCATTTAGTTTTCCATTACATTACTAGATGTTTAACTATGCAAAATTTACTGTCTTGTTTTTGTACTATATATTTGAATTTTAATATAAAAACGTTAACTAAAAAACAGACAGTAATAAAGCATTGATTCTAACTCTATTTAGTTGATCTTGAAATTTTGTACTCATTGGTCAATAAAAAAACTATAAAATTATTTAGAGCCTACAATCGTCTTAAATAAATTTATAAGCCAATTTTATCAACGTTAAGAACTCCTATATCTACAGTTGCTTACTCGTTTCCTTTTCGCTTGGATATGTTGATGTACTAAAAGTTATTAGCGAAAAAACTAAAATTTCTATTCCATCATTTTTAAATCCTTAAGTGTGAGTAAATAATGTGGATATTGTAATTTTATTTAATGGAATGTATTTTATGTGTAATTTTAACAAAAAGTAAAGAATTGGAATGAAAAAAATATTTCTAATTATGGTTTTTTTTACTCAAATTTTATTTGTAACTAATGCATTTTCAAGTACCTATATGGGGAAAGTTTCCTCTATTAACATTCGTGAAGTGGATGGTCTAGTCTGGGTAGACATCATAGGTAGTCGTTCTGGCGATTTACCAAGTTGTGCAAAAGACCGCAATTATATGATGATTAAAAATGAAAATAGTACAACGGGTAAAAGACAGTTGGCATTATTAATGATGGCTCAAGCATCAAATAAAACAGTGAAAATTGATGGGATGAATACTTGTACTCGTTGGGGAGATGGCGAGGATATAGGTACGGTTCAGATCCAGAAAAATTAATAAAAAATAAAAGGATATTTTTATGCAATTCGTCATATGCTTTTTTTTAGCGATAATTTGTACAATTACTTATGCTGCACCCATTAATTGGACGATCGCAACCACTTCATTTCCATCTGATCAAAGTATGGGAGATACAGGACAAGAAAAAGTTCCTAATGGTCATATTGATTTAATGAGTGGGCAAATTGTTTTTGATATTCCAGAAGTAACTCTAAAAGGTCATCGTGGTCTTGATTTTACTTTATCTCGCTCTTATGGAAAGGTAAATAATGGGTTTAGGTCTATAGCTAACTGGGAGTTGGAAGTACCACGTTTAGTCATGATGACCGGTGCTTCGACTAGGTTACAGGGGGATTATAATGGACAAGGTATTTGCCAAAGTAATGGTGATTACTCAAATGGAAACAGTAGTATAGGTTCTCCTATTTATCAAACCTCTATTATTGATGCAGGTTATAAAAATGAAACTACTACCTCTTATATCGAATTAACAAATGCTAATTATCTAAGAAATCTTGCTTATGCTTTACAATCAGCTCCGTTAAGTAGAATTGATAATGTTATATCTTCAAGTGATTACGATTATAATAGAACTCAGACACAGAATATTAATAATGGTATAGCCAGTTCTAGTGGTTATATTGCAAAGGTCGCGGCAGATTTTAGAAATTTTACTGATGGCTTAATTGCTAGAAATCAAAATAATATAAATTTACTAACTACTCATTTAGATATTGTAAGTAGGGCCCTTTCTTATCATATAGATAATAATAAAATCACCAGAGTGGACATTACTTATTTTGGTGGAACAAGAACTTATAGTAAGGGATCATATAATACATCAGAATTTGTTAGTAAAATTTTATTGCCAAATTTTAATTATGAAGTTTTACAATCAAACAGTGCTAAAATTAAGTTTTATAATGCTGCTGGAGTTGAAATTCTTCTGAAGAATGCTAATAACCAAGTGGTTGATATGATGCCTCTAGTTTATACGTCTTCATATGCAAATACTTTATTAGCATTATTGCAATTAAAGTGGAATGGACAGTTGTTTTCAGCACCAGAAACTGAGAAATGGAGTCTGAATACTAAACCATCATCTACCACAGATTTTTCTCTTTTTTCTAATGTAGATACACGACAAAGACCAATTAGCCTTTATTTACCAGGTCAAAAAAATATTATTTTTTATCCTATCCAAAATGGTGTAACTGGGTATCCTGCAAGTACGCGATATATCTCACAGGATAACTGGATTATTTCTTGTGAGAATGGCGGAAATAACTTTAGAGTTAGAGCACCTAATGGAGTGAATTATTTATTTCCTATTGAAAACAGAGAAAATCAAACAGGTTTTCCTACAATATTTTCAAGTCAATATATTGCTGGTCGTGTAAGCTTATATGCCTCAAAAATTGAGAACCAGTTTGGTGAATCATATTTAATGAATTATTCTCGAAATGAGAATACTAACCTAACCTATCAGGGATATAATAACTCTTCCAAATTATTCTTAGAAAATGTGCGACATCAGCTAAATGGTAGGGATGTTCTATCCACTCCAGAACTAACTTTAAGTTATGCAAAATATAAAGATGGGGCTGTCATTAGTGAAAATAAAGATGAATTTTCGAATATTAATGGCGACATTATTTTAACTAATATTAAAAGATATATAAATGGAAGGTATGTGGTATGGAAAGCCTATACGTATTACACAGGGGATAAAAGTAATTATTTAAATAATGACCCTATACCGGGAAGTACTAATACGGTTGCTCAAGTTCAAAATAAACAGGCAGCTAGTGTTTATTTAAGAACTGTAGGAGACGTAAGTGGTGATGCTATTGCTTACGAATATGGGGGGCCTTATCGTATTATTGGTAACCATCCAAAGTCGAATAACGGTGTTACTTCACAGGGGTATATGTGGTTTTACAGTGATTTGATGGGAGTTAAATTTTTTAAAGCGTCTTCCAATGGTTTAATTAATGTCAAATCTGTGAATTGGTCATATTCATTAATCAATGCTCCACGCCCGGGATTTGATGAAGCACAGTCTTTCAAAATTACTTACTCAAATTATACGGGTATAAATGCGAACAGTTTGCAAATTAATTATGGATATAGTCGTAATAAAGAGAGCAATGAACTGACGACTACAGTCACGACCAAAGATATGGTAACAGGTTTGAGCAAAGCCTATACCTATGTAATGAATGCATTTGATGGTGGTGTTGCAGAGAGTTTTTTACATGGTTTACTGAAAAAAGTAACTATTGGTGATCGACAAGAAAATTATTCATGGACCACACTTTCTTTAATTGGACAAAATCCTGCAACAGCGAATGATAATTATACAGGGTATAATTCTGTGTATTTAGTTCGACCTAGTAGCAAAACAATCAACCATTTTGGCGAATATAAGACAACTTATAGTAATTTTGACCAATATGGTAATGCGCAAACAGTACAACAAACTGGTTTAAATGGTGGGAGTACAATTCAATTACCAAGCACAACCACGACATATTTTAATGCAAATGTTGGAAGTGAAGCTGTAAATAGCGGAAGTTTACCTTGGATTATTGGATTACCAAAGCAAAAAACATCTGGTAATTTTACAGTACAAACGACTGAATATGACGAGTTAGGTGCTATTCAAAGCCAGACTCAGGCAGGCCGAATTACAAAATATAAATATGAAACCCTTTCATTTTCAACATGTCTTGGCAATTTAGTTGATTTTCAGTGGTCAACTTTTGTAGGGTGTTTTTCTAACTATGTATCAGGAGATCGACATACAGGCTTACCTATTGAAGTAGATGTGGGGAATGGAAAGCAAATTACTCAATTTGCTGCATATCAAAACGGTATTCCAACCCAAATCAAACTTGCAAATGGCGGGCAGGAGTCAAATGTAGTTGATGATTTTGGACATATTCTAAGACATACAGATGCTGATGGCGTTCGTTCTGAAAATCAATATGATGATGCAGGTCGTTTAATTGTCGAAACTCCAATCGCTGGCTTGAGCTATACCACGATAAGTTATGATGGTTTAAATATTCTAAAGACAGCACAAAACGGTGGAAATTATAGTAAAGCTGAAAAATATAATGGTGATGGCCTTCTGATCCATTCTACTGAAAATACAACAAATAAATCCGTTGTGATGACAAATAGTTATGATGCTTTTGGAAATATAACGTTTAGTTCTAATCCATCTTCTAATGGTACGACAACCGGTATTTCTACTGACTATGATGTATTTGATCGTCCGAAAACCGTGAATAATAATGGTGTGACAATTTCTTACTGTTATCAGTCGTGTGCTGGTCGTTCAGGTGCAATTGCTTTAGTGAGCGATGCTTATGGTGTTACTGAATCCAATTATCTGTCAGCTGGTGATTTTAGGCCGGAGTTAAAAACGAGTGTAATTCGAAAAGGTAATGATGGATCAGTTTTTGAAACATTTACAGATTACGATTTAGCATTATTACAACCTGTCACAGCAACATCTGGGGCATCTACACAACGTTATACCTATAACAGCAATGGTTCATTAGCAACTGAAAAAGATAATAGTATTAATGGACAAAAAACCTATGGCTATGATGCTACGGGTAAAATTAATACGATTACTCATCAAGATGGTTCCGTCGAGACAATTGAATATTATCCAATCAATGATTTAATTGCCTCACGTAACTGGCGTGGTGTAACAACAAGTTATGGTTATACTGCTGCAGGCCGTTTAACCTCTACAAGTAATGCCAACACGGCACAAAGTTATGGTCGTGATAGTTTGGGCCGAGTTATTTCACTGACCCAGAGTATTAATTCGCATGATGCAAATTATGCATTTACCCTTAGATTTGGTTATAACAACCTTAATCAGATTGTATCTATTAATTATCCAAATGGAAAAGCTGTCGATTTGTCCAATCAAAATGCATTTGGCGAAATTGGTTCAATACCAAATGTTATTCAGTCACTTAACTATAACGCATTGCATCAACTGATTTTTGTACAGGCAAATTCTGATGTTGCATGGGATTATTCTTATTCAAATAATGGTTTACCTACAGGCGTAAGTTCAACCAGCCTGAATAAATGTGCTGTAAGTATTAGTTATGGCTATGATGCATTAAACCGTATCAATCGAATGGTGGATAACTGCGGTGCAACGTATAACGCTTCAATTGACCGTTATGGTACAGGGTTAATGAAGCAGGTCGAACAAGATCACGCGCGTTATCAATATAGCTATAACAATGATGACATTAATACAGTCAATGTGACTGCAAAAAGTCAATTAGTTGCACCTGCTTCGTATGTCTACCAATATGTAAATGGAACTTCACGTTTGGGTAGCGTGAGTGGCTCTCCTTATCAGTTTAGTTACGATGGAATGGGAAATGTAACTAATGATGGCATTCGAGCAATTGATTATGATGCTTATTACCGTATAAGCAAAAATGGTAATGAAAGCTACATTTACAATGCAGATGGCCTAAGAGTTAGGGCTGTACGGGAAAATGGAATCACTGATTATATTTATGATTTAGCAGGGCGTTTAATTTACGAGATCAACCATAGAGCAGGCTATAGTCAAGCTTATGTTTATGTTGGAGATAAACTGGTTGCAACGCTGGAGAATTATCCAGATGCAAATGATGGCTATGATTTTATCAATAATTTTGAAGCAGCAGAGTTTGGATTACTCAGCTTATTAGATAGCTATCTAGATAGTGATGATGATGGTTTACCAGACTATTTAGAACGTTTTATTGGTTCGGACCCTAATAATCCTGATACAGATGGTGATGGTTATAAAGATGGTTATGAATATAAGCAGTTAGGAGCTAAAGGAGTATTAGACGCAGGAATTCATCCGAGTGAACCTGATCCAGATGAAGATATGGCTGCGTGGTTACCAACTGTTTTAGATCTTATTCTTGAAGATGACTAAGGAGGGTAGCCATGAAAACAATAATGACAAGTGAAATGAAAAATAACGATATGTACTCAAAGAAAATATGGTCATCTGCTGTTCAGCTGGTGCTGTTAAGCTTAATTTTACTTCTTAGTCAGCTCACGCTGGCTAAGGATAGGATTCAATACCATATACAGAACTTTGATGGATCAACCTTAAAGGTAATAAATGAACAAGGTATTGTTAGTCAATCATACCAATATGCACCCTTTGGCCAACAGTTACAGCTAAAGAAACCGAATAACCTAAAAAATCCACAAGCATTTGTAGGGGGAGTACAAGATGCAAATGATCTGGTTTACTTAAAACAAAGGCACTATAACCCAATATTAGGAAGATTTTATCAGCCCGATCCTGTAACGTTTATCAGTGGTGGGCATGGACAAACCAACCGTTATCAGTATGGGTGGAATGATAGTTATACTTTCAGTGATTCGTCAGGTGCTACAGTTACAGAAGCCTTTGGAGGGTTACTAGCAGAAACATGGTATGCTGCAACAGGACAGCCTTATGATTATTCAAATCTAAAAGGTGCATTATTTAATGGCTATAATGGAACAGGTTGGGAATTTACAACTTCATTCCTTTCAGATTGTTTAAATTTCTGTACATTGGGTGCTGGTGGTGCGGCATTTAATGGGATTAAATTAGGGATAAATGAAGCTAAAATATTTGCTGCTTCATCTAAATTTACTTTACCTGCGGTAGAGTTATCTAACAAGTCTGCGTATACATATGCATTAGTAGCTGAACGGAGTGGTTTTTATCCGGTGATGAAATGGGGTTTTAAAGAACCACAAGCAGGAGTTTGGTTGGATGCTGGAGAATTATGGAAAATAGGTGAAACAGTAAACCTATCTAAGAGATATTCAGCATCTTATTTAGTAAACACTGGAAAGGGATTAGAGATGAAAGTTATTACTAAAGAGTTTTCTTCTGCTGATGCTAAAAGGTTGCAAAATCAATGGATTAATAATTACAGAGAAGTATTTGGAAAACTACCACCTGGTAATAAGGGCGTAAAATAAAAATGTTTAAATTTCATTTAATAACAGATACAGATTCATATTCTGGTGTTTTAGAAGCTAAACAACAAATTACTTCTAATAAGTTTTATAAATTAATGGAGTCTGAATTTTATGGTAGTAGTGTTAGTGGTATTGTAATTGTTTTGATGTGCCGTGAGCCAGATATTATTTTTAAACAACGATTACGGTTCTCTAAAAAAGAACAGGTTTTATATATGGATATAATGCTGGATTATCATGAGTTTGTCGCAATGACGCACGAACAACGTGTTACAGCATTGTGTGAAAAATTATTGCAAGAAATGCCACCCATTGTTAAAAAGTATAAGTTTGATGATTTTGATTTAGATAAATTGGTGAGTAATCTTACGACTTGGTTTGTTGAACATGGGTTTATAAGAGCGATTTAAAAGTAATTATGTAAACTAATATGACTATATAATTTTCTAATAAGTGAGTTTTAGTTTTGAAAAAGATATTAATATTATTTATTTTAAATCTATTAATTTGTAGCTCAGTTTCTGCAAATAGTGGTTTTTATAATACAAAAATATCTGCAATTACTGTTCATGATAATTGGAATGTTTTAATTATAGAATTAAAAAGTCCGGTAGCAACAGGCGAAAATTGTGGAATCTCGAATGCAGTTATTTTGCGTAAAGATCACTATATGTTTAAAGAAATGTATGCTGCACTTTTATCCGCATTTCATGCGCAAACAGTGATCAGTGGTTGGGCTAATGGTTGTTTTGGGCAATATCCTGTTATAACTAGGCTAGACTTAAGAAAATGATATGAGTTGATATAAATGGAAATAGCTTATGAATAAAATAATTTTTACTCTATTTTTGAGCCTAATATTTTGCAACTCTGTATTTGCAAATAGCCCTTTCCCACAAACTAAGGTTGGAAAATTAGTTGTTCATGACAGTGGCTCATATGTAATTGTTGTGCTTAAAAGTCCAGTAGCAACTGGTGAGGGGTGTGCATCTTCAAATGAAATAAAACTAAATGCAAACCATCCGCTATTTAAAATTATGTATGCAACGCTTTTATCAGCACTCCATAGTCAAACACTTATAGAGGGATGGGTGAATGGTTGCGATGGTAGAGAACCAATCTTAACTCGTTTAGATATATCCAAATAACAGATCAATAAAATTTGTTTAAAAATATCTTTAGGCATAAAATTTAGTTTCAGCTATCTCAAGCTAAAACCACTTAAAATAATTTTCGGTTAGTTATTTCTTTTGATTTAAAGAGTTTGGTGATTACGACCAGAATAGCTACTGGTCGTGTAACTTAGAGATCATTTATGACTTCTATAAAGAATTTTCATACTCCACATACCCATCTTCAATAGCAGGAATAATCTCTACAAACTCAAAGTAGGGCACCGTACACAACTCAGAGTCTCGAATCGCATCAATCACAAAATAATAATCTTGCAGAGATGTGGCCTCAAACACAGCAATATCACTCGCTTTAGTGCTAAAAGCTTCAACGTCATACCAGCGAACTTTTACAGTCGGGTACTTCTCAAAAATAGGTTCGAGCTTCTGTGCACTAAACTCAGCCCGCTTTTCACGAGCCAAAGCCAACCAAGCAGGCAAAGCTCTTAAATGAATAAAAAAAGTATAGGTTCTAGACATAACCACTCCATGACTGAGGCGAGTTGTAGTTCAACTGAAAAGACAGCATTTGCTTGTCATATCAATATGACTCAGTCAGTATATGAGTGATTGCTCACATTAAATACTCGCATTTCGGCCCATGTCAGAAACACTCCCAGACCCACGCAAACGCCCGCGTCAAACACGCTCAGTGGCTACCTTTGAAGCCATTTTAGAGGCGGCTGCTCGCATTTTAGAGTCTTTAGGCTTTGCTGGATTTAACACAAATGCCGTGGCTGAACTTGCTGGCGTAAGCATTGGTAGCCTATATCAATACTTTCCATCTAAAGATGCTTTAATCGTCGAGTTAATTCGGCGTGAGCGTTCCAAGCTTTCAAATCATATTGTTGAGGCTATACAGCAACATGAAGCCGCAGATTTAAAAGAAAAATTAAAACTCGTGATACATGCCGCTGTGCAACATCAATTGAGCCGTCCGCAGTTAGCACGAACTCTAGAGTTTGCTTCTGAACTTATTGGAAAAGACACCGAGGAAAGTGAACTTCAACACGAACTTGAAGCCATAATTTCTGATCTGTTTATACGCTCTGGCATTTCACATGCGCAGACAGCCGCACAAGATGTGATTGCGTTAAGTAAAGGAATGATTAACGTGGCAGGCATAGCAGGGGAAAGTGATTTAAATCATTTACAACAGCGAGTTGAAAAGGCTGTATTTGGTTATTTAGATTTGAGCTAGCGTATATAAGCTAATGTTACAGAAGAATTTTAGACATTCTTTATCTCTGCGTAATGTTTTTTAACTATGCTATATTTTTGATGCACTTAGAATAATTTAGGAGAAAAAATATGTTTGAAAAAAACTTCTATGGTATTTTTGCTTATGTAGTTATTTCACTAATAAACTCAATTTTTTTTCTCTTAATAGAAGATTTTTTTGATAATATTTTGGAGTTATATAAAATAAACAGTGGTTTAAATAAGTTTCTTATATACATGGTAAGTAATTTTTTAACAAATTTTTGGTTTCAAGATCTATTTAAAGAAAGAATTAGAGAAGCCTGTTTAATAAATTTTCTAACATATAAATTGAATTTTGAAATTTATAGATTTAAGTGATTTCTCTTTAAAATATTTTATAAAAAATAAAAAAGCCCAAGTACTATGAGTTGGGCTTTTTAAAAATAAGACTATGATTTATATCAGATAAAATTAAATTTAATAATCTATAGTATAACTGAGCACAAAAGTACGACCTTCGGCTGGGATTGCTAACAATGAGTTAGCATTGGTTACTGCTGCTTGTTGAGCAAATACAGTTTTATATTGATTTCCCCATAGATTATAGACACCAAAGTCCACACGACCTTTCGCCACAGGGAAATGTGCTAATACATCCATGGTTGTATAACCTTTAATCTCTGCTGCGCTATTACTATCATTCAGTCCAGCTGATTTTAACTCTAGATCGTCTTTATAAGCTTTATCAGTTCCTTTGATTGCAAGCATTTGAGCACGTACACCATAGCCTTCCGTATTATTCCATTCAGCAAACAACGTACCTTTCATTGGTGAAACTGCAAAAGCATTTAACTCATGCCAATTATTGGCCTCATCCTTGTACTGACCTCTTGTATAACCTAAAGTCCCACCTACCTTATAATTTTCCATGAATGGGTAACTTACTGTTGCTTCAGCCCCATAAACTCGCTGGTCGGTATCAACAACATTTACAGAGCGATCCGAGTTAAATTGAACGACTTTATCAGAAGTATTATAAAAACCTGTTAGGCCCAAATTTAAACCTTTATCTTGGTTCAAGCGCCAGCCTAGTTCATAGCTATTCACTGTGATCGGAGCAATACCAGACGTAGTTAAGGTATATGCTGCAACATCACGTAATACACGTTGCACATCTGGATAACTGTAGCCTTGTGAAAAGTTAGCATAGACTTGCTGAGCATCATTGAGTTTATAGACAGCACCTAGGTTAAACAGGAATTTATCTGAATCTGTAGAGTCTGCAGCCATTAATGTATATGGCTTGCGTGCAGTTAAATAGCTGTCTGTGTCAGCTTGAACATATTGGTAACGCACTCCAGCTTGAATATTAAGCTGATCTGTTACTGCATAGTCCCCTTGTATAAAGGTACCAATATTCTGAATTTCAGTATCTGGTCCTGAACCTTGTTTTTCTCCAGTTGGGGTATAAACTAAACCATTATTGCTTGGCATGTAGTAGTCCGCCCACTGATGATCTTTTTCCCAGTCATAGTCTAAGCCATAAGTTAGTTTTAAATCACGGTCAGCAACCACAAGATCAGACTGTAAAGTTGAACGAATACCTGCATAATCCACATTTGATTGACTTTGCTTTACACTAACACCGTCAGCTGAATAACCATAAGGTACAAAGCGTGACTTCTCCTTTCGATAGTAAGCTTCCACATTCAGAACTTGACCTAAGAAATCCTGATTTTGGTACTGTGTATTAAAAGCATAACGTTCAGTAAACGGCTGATTATCTAAGCTCCAACCTTTGACAGCTTTGTAAGAGGGATCTGTTTTTGTGAGTAAATAAGAATAATCAGGCCCATATTCTGTATCTTGCTCATCTTTATAGTACTGAGCACCAAAACTAAGAGTCTGATTATCTGTTAAATTAAAGTTTACACGACCATTCACATCAATGGTGTCAGTATCCATAGTGCTACCCTGCCAAGGGCTTAATGAAATACGATCCCCATTACCATCAAATTGAGAGCCTCGATTGGTATAGTCTATGCCAAGAAAACCGTCGACTTTATCATTTGCAAATGAAGCCGTTTGGCCAACTTGATAAGCTAGGCTGTCACCGCGGAAATTATCGGCCGATGTCACACCTAATTTTGTTTGAAAGCTAACAGGCTTAGACTTGTCAGCACGTTTGGTAATAATATTAATAATTCCGCCAGTCGCACCTGAACCATAGATACTGGTCGCACCTGAAACTACCTCAATATGATCAATCATATTTGGGCTAATACTATTCAACTGACGTGCTACATCACGTGAACCCGTTTGTGATACGCCATCAATCATCACCAGTACATTACGTCCACGCATAGTTTGACCATAATTACTACTCGTTCCACTGCTTGGTGCTAAAGATGGAACTAGTTGTGCCAAAACATCTGCAACTTTACGACTTGGACCAGCCTGTTGCGCAATTTCATCAGCAGAAATGGTTTGGACTGTTCCTGCAATTTCAGCAATGCTTTTGGGTGTACGTGTCGCTGTTATCACAATTGTCGGAAGTTTAGCTTCAGCATTTTGTGATTCGGTAGTTGTTTTAATTGAACCATCGGCATAGAGATGGGTACAAATTGCTGTTGTAAGTAAGCAAAGACTGAAGGGTAACAAGCGCATTTTTACTCCCAATTAGTAAACGTTAATATTAATGCAAATAGTAGTTATTATCATTATGAATGTAAAATCTTTATTGGTTATTTAATATAATGGGTGTTATCTGAAACTATATTTAAAAAGATTTTAAAAATCAAAAGATTAAGAGTTTTTATTTACTAAAAAATTCCGTTTTTGACACAAGTTAGATTTTTTATGAGCAGATTTGATAGTTCTCGGACAAGCCGTTTTAGTTGGCTCAGTTTTGTACTCTGGAAAAGATTGATTATATTTAAGAAATCATGAGATTTTGAGTAATAAAAAATCCGAAATAGAATCGGATTTTTTATAGCTTTAAGTTGCTTTAAAATTAATGTACCACCAGTTTGGGAGTTAGATACTGCATTTTAATTAATATTGAATTTAATTAGGATTTTATTAGTTTTACTAATTAATTGCATGTGTGTTACTCATTTAATTAAAATAAATAATGATTATTTAGCAGAAGTAATACAATTGTAGTATTTCGTATTGCCATACCCATTACTATGATTAAGAAATATAACTTTAATTAATATAGATAACATTTAAAAATGCTAGACAAAACTAAATGCGATGCCTTTTCGGCCGTTGTTGAAACAGGAAGTTTCGAAAAAGCTGGTAAAAAATTATGTGTATCTCAGTCAGCGATTTCTCAAAGAGTTCGATTACTAGAGGAGAGATTAGGAAATGTATTATTAGTGAGAGAAAGACCATGTAAACCAACACCATTTGGAGCTGAGTTATTTGCTTATCTTCAGCGAGTGTCTTTATTAGAGAATGTTTTTTTAAAATCGGTCATCGATAATAATAAATTTAAGCCGTTACCCATTGCTGCGAGTATCGGTACATTTGAGTCATTGCTTTTCCCAATATTGGCCAAATACTGTCTTTCTGAGGCTATTACAATAGATGTAAAGATTGATACACTTTGTAATACCATCGAACTCTTAAAAAGAGGAGAGGTTCAGGCCTGCATTACTTCGGAGTCTGAGATAATTAGAGGGTGTACAAGTGTATATTTAGGTAATATGGTTTATTGCCTAGTTGCCTCAGAAAATTTTATTAATAAATGGTTTAAAAATGGAATTAATAGAGAGAGTCTGCGTTTAGCTCCTTTAGTTTTATTTAATGAAAATGAAAGAATATATTTCGATTTTTTAGAATCTAACTTCGGACTCAAAAAATCAATGATTCCTTTTCATATTATTCCTTCAACTGACTCTTATATTTCTGGGCTTGCTTGTGATATGGGCTATGGAATAATGCCTATATGCAAGATAAATCAGGATTTATCGAATCAGGGCATAAAGGAAATTTCAAAAGAATATAGGATTAAGATTCCATTATACTGGCATCAGCTTTCTTATCTTTCTCCAGCAGTTTCAATAATGAATGATATTATTATTAAGCACTCAACAACAATCTTGGCTACCGTAGGGAATGAAGATGCTTAAGCATGAGGGTCAAAGTCCACTCGAGATATACAACTCTATGATTGATAATGGCGTTGTTCTTGCAGATCCGTCTCAGCGACAAGCTATTGAAACATTAAATGAGATTTGGAATAAAATTGAAAACCAGTCTAGTCATTTCTTTAGTCCCCAGATTAAAGGTCTGTACATGTGGGGAAGTGTAGGAACAGGCAAGACATGGATTATGGATTTATTCTATAACTCTCTTAATTTTAAAAAGAAAATGAGAGTGCATTTTCATCATTTCCTAAAAGATGTTCACAAGCAACTTATTGCCTATCGGGGAAACAAAGATCCTTTAAAGCTGATTGCTAATGACATAGCAAGCAACTATAAGCTCATTTGCTTTGATGAGTTTTTTGTATCAAATGTTGCCGACGCAATGATACTTTCAAATCTATTTAATCTGCTATTTTCAAAGAAAGTGATATTGGTTGCTACCTCGAATATTGATCCGGAAGATCTTTATAAAGATGGTTTAAATCGCGATAGATTTTTAGAGACCATAGATCATATCAATAAGAATTGCACAGTCTTGAAAATCGGTAATCAACTCGATTACAGAACCATCAAAGAAAGCAACGCCAATGACCATTTCTATAGATTTCCATTAAATCAAGAATCAGAACAATGGCTTCATTCGGTTTACCAGCAGCTTACAAATAACCAGAAAGAACTCAAGACGAGCATCATGATCAACCATAGATCAGTCGAGGTTAAATCTTGCTATAAGAATGTGATCTGGTTTGACTTTGAAAACCTTTGCCGAGAAGCCAGAAGCCCAGCTGATTACATTGAGATAGCAACGCAATATGACTATGTGCTCATCAGTGGAATTGGTGATCTAACAGATAGAATTTATGATACCGTGAGACGTTTTATTTATTTGATTGATGAACTTTATGATCAAAAAATCAAACTATACTTTGCTGCTTCACAACCATTAAATCAATTATATAAAGGCGAGAGGCTTAAATTTGAATTTCAAAGAACGTATTCACGATTACAGGAAATGCAAAGCATAAGTTATAACAAGGAACTTCAAGAGCCTGCTTGAATATATAACGATGCTTTGCATGACTAACACGCAGGTGGATTAAGCAAAAAAGTACGATTTTTCTGGAAATTTTGACTTATATCCATTCTGCAAAAATACTTCTAGTGCTTGAATAATGTCTGCTTGTTCCTCGGTACTAATTTCCTTTTTTCTATTGTTTTTAAAGTCTTCAATAATATATTGAATGTCAGCGTTATAGTCTTTAATAAAAATATCTGAACTCAGTCGAGTTTTAGGTTCAATATTGGCAAGTAGTGGTTCTATTTCTTCAATATTTTTAAAAAATTCAATACTAAATTCTCCAATTTGAAGAATGATATAACGGCTTTCAACCTCAATATCTTTATTTGCAAATCTGTGTCTAACATTGGGGGGAATTTGAAAAAAGTCACCCTGATTAACAATATATTTCTGCTTCAAATCTGGTAACTCAACCTGAATAGCGCCTTTTGAGCAGTACACAAGATCTGGGATATGAGTATGCTTATGAAACGGAAACAGGCTATCTTTTAAATTACACAGCACTATCCTAATATCGCGGTCATAACAAAACTGATGCATTTCCATTGATCATTTTCCTCGTCCGATTAACTAATTTTATAAAGTTGTTCTGGCGTAAATATGGGTTCACTGAGATGCTTTTGAAACAATTCAACCCAATCAGTCGAGACAGAATCAGCAGCATCAACAATCGCTTTGGAAAAGTTACGTTCATTCTGCCAGTAGCGGGTAAGCACACCAAAAGAGTAAAAATACTCCGAGGGCTTTATAGTCCCTCTACGGTTTTCCATCAGTTTGTAGGTCTCGAAACCATCCAGCATTAAACCTCCAGTGTTATATTCATCCTCCATATTCGGGACAATATTCTTTTGCTCTAACAATGATTTAACCAATACTGAGGGATGTTTATAGATATCAAAGTCTTGACTAATCGTATTCACCACAAGATCAAAATCAAATGAATGTCCTAGATGATCAATAAGCTGTACATGGCTATCCATTATTTTTAGAGGTTTACTGTTATAGCCAAGTTTGAGTGATTGAAGTAGGCCGGCTTCAAATAGGCATTTCAGCTTTTGTGCATTTTCCAGTGGAATTGGTACGGCAAGACGAATGAATAAGTGATCAAATTCTTGGTCGTAGCGTTTTTTATCATGACTGCTTAAATAGCGATAAAACTTCATTCTTCGTACTTTAAGAATGATCATATTAATTAAGTCATTAAGCTCTTGGTGCTCCAGATCGTATTTCAACTTTTCATAAGCATTGGCAAATTTCAAGTTGCACAAATCATTGAATGACACTTCACCATTAGTTGCATTTTTAAGCTCAAGGTCAAGCAGATGCAGAATATCATCTAGTGATAAAACCTGATTTAAGTGCTGCTGCAACTCAGGGAACGATTCATGAGTGAAATACTTAAAGTCATAGTTAGGTTTATTGCCTCGTACCGCTGGAAAGTATCCTGAACGACTGACAACATAGGCTTTGAAGTTTTTATCTGTCACGGCCTTCTGATAGCTTGAGAAGGCTCCATTTTCATTTACAAACGATCCTTCGCTAAATAGAGTGATGACCGTATCAACACCACTAGGGCCCATACCGCGAACAAGAACATTTGGCTTATGATCTTGTCTCATAATGTCATTAAGTCTGATTAAGACTTTTTGAAAAGGATATGGTTTTACGAATAAACTGTGTTCGGAGTCTAAACGACTTGCAGTCCAGTGTCCGATAGTCAGCAACAGCTTAGAAAACCCTTTTAATTCAATTGTTCGATTTAAGTTTTGATTCTTGATAACTAAATTATAACCGCCTTTAGCCTCGTAGCCATCGATAGCTTCATAGCCATTGTAAACTTCAACTTTTATACGATTTAATTTGGCTAATTCTAGGTATTTTTTGAATCTATCATTGAGATAGATACCAAACAAAGCTCTAGGATAAAAGGCATTAGGATCGGGGAATACTTGCGATTCACCAGCCAAAGATTTCTTATAAACTAGGTGGGGGTAATGAGTCATCAGATGGTTTTTATTTTCTGCCATCCAATCCACAAAGTCGTTATCCCAAAGCGACATTGAATGGGCTGGGTTATTACACAAATGGCCAGCCAATAATTCGTCTTTGTCGTATGGATTCCCATGTCCCATAGATTCACGCATTTCAACAAGAGTAATAGAGCATGACTTATGATCAATCTCTTGATTTAGTAATTTTTTTACAAAGCTGATGAAGGTACACGTACCTGAGAATCCCATTCCAATGATACAGAACTTTTTCAAAGTAATATCGTCCATAAAAATGTAAATTCAGGAAGTTAAAAATTAACTTCCTGAATAATATGAGTTAGTTCAATTTCTGAAGGGCTTCTTTAATACGTGCTGCGGCTGCTTTTAGAGTCACTGGATCACGTCCGCAATTCATGCGTATGTAATGTCGGAGGCTATCGATGTTTTCACCAAAATGCATGCCTCCAATAGAAGCAACTTTTGCTGTTTCCAAAAGATATTGATCGGCTGAATCAAATCCTAGCTTTTGGATTTTGTCGCCATACTTTGACAAGTCTAAGAATAAGAAAAATCCACCTTCAGGCTCAGTCACTTCTAAACCAGTGCAGCTTTTCAAGTCTTCAATGAAGGTCTGCATGTTCTGTCTGGCAACTACCGCACGTTTCTTTGCAACGTCATCCATGTATTCTTGCATTGCTTCATGTGTCGCAATTTGGGCATAAGTCGAAGCAAATGAGTTTAAATTCACCTGTACCTTTTCCATAACTTTAATCAGTTTGTCCGAAGCACAAATATATCCAGATCGGTCGCCGTGCATTCCATAGGTTTTACCGGGACCAGTAATATAAATGGTGTAGTCCCACATAGAGTGTGTTTGGTCTTTAAACTGCTGCGTAATATTTGAAATGTTTGCAGGTTTAGTATTCAAAATATGTGATTCATATGGACAATCAAAAAGCACATAGATTGGGCTTAGACCTTTTGACAAACGTTCTGCATTGGCAGTCAAAATTACTTTTGAAATCGACTCTAATTCATCACGAGTATAAATTTTGCCAGAAGGGTTTAGGCAGTCACCAAGAATGATAATTTTGGTCTTATCTGTAATGGTTTTTTCTAACTCAACTACATCAATCGCTTGGTTATAAAAGTCTTTGACATAGATTGGTTTAGCTTTACCTAAGTGCAATTCAATCATGTCTGCGTAATGAGGCCAATTTGGTACTGGGTAAATCACTTCATCGTCTGGATTTATAAGAGTATGAAATACCACGGTGATAGCACCTTTAATACCACCAGGAGTGACCATGATTTCAGTATCTGGATTGAAACTGATATCACGTAAACGCTTCACACGTTCAGCAATAGACTTTCGTAAGAAAGGGAAGCCTTTAACTGGGGCAAACTCATGGATAATTGCAGCATTATTTGAAATATAACTCTTAACTGCATCATCAATACCGCTATTGGTTTTTTCATCCAAAGTACCAATACTTAAATCAATAACCTGATCATCTGCGCTAGACTTTTTATTTAATTCTAAAATTTTCGCCTTAGTTCCGTGTGTAATTGATTCACGTAAATTCAAGGCTGCTTGTGAAATACCTAAGTTTTGCATTATGAAATCTCAAAATCCGTTTTAATTAAAGTGATACAGCTTGATCAAACATTGCATTCCACATCTTAAGCTGGGCTTTCAATGTTTCATTTGCACCAAACTTAATCTCATCAAGGTCTTCTTGGTTATTACAGTTGTTATGTACACACTGTTTAGCATCTTGAGCGTGACGATCTTCGACGCCATTTTCGATATGGGCGTTAAAATAGACCTCAACTTTCTTAATGAATTCACTTGGATCAAGGTTTTTGTTATTGAATCGGAACGCTTCACGGAATACGGTAAGCATCTTATCAGCATGGTTTTCTAGGGCCATGACTGCCCCCAACATGCGAGGATAACTACCCGTAATCAAACCTTGGATAGTATCTCGATACTGCAATGTCTCTGCGATGATTCGATCACTATTCTTAGCTTGTTGAACCTTCATCTCTGGAAGATTGTATTCTGCGGCGCCAAATACATTCAGCGCATTCTCCATAAAGATTTCATGGCACTTGGCTTTTTCACCCATACCAGTTTCTTCACTTAAGATGTGGGTGAATAGGACTAGAGTGTCCATATCGTTTTCAAAAGCAGATCGCGAACATACATGAGCAATCCCTTTTACGGTTAGCTCGGTACGATAGAAGAAGTTGTCACGAAATAAGATATATGATTCTGGCGTCCATGAAGTAGAAGTCAAATGCTTGAAATAATTGTTTTGGAAAATTTCATGATCATCCATTTTAGTAATGAATTCATCTAACTCAGCACTAATCGTTTCTTTACAATCAACATTTCCATTGATGATTACTTTAGAGTTCATTCTTGAATTATCCTTTTATAATGAAATTTATTTTTTACAGCGAAATTTTTATAACAAAGAAATAATCAAAAAAAATGAGTATTAAATATTTTAATGTTTGATAAAATTATCTAATATTTATGTGATAATTTATATTTTAGTGTAGTTTGGCTTGGTTAAAAATCAAAAATGGAATTTTAAATGTATCTTTTAGAAGATTTTTCAGTACTGCAACTTTCAATAATGTTAATAACAATAGTATGCTCTTATATTATTTTTGGAATGGTGGGTTTTGGAACTGCATTAATTGCGAGTCCTGTATTACTTAACTTTTTACCCCTCTCACAAATTATTCCACTGTTAGCCTTACTAGATATGTTCGCTGCCATTTCAAATGTCATTAAAGATGGTAAGAAGGCAGACTTTTCTGAATTAAAATTTCTAATACCACTTATGTTTGTCGGTAGTTTTCTTGGCTTTATACTGCTGATGAGAGTTAATGCAAGTTACGCACTGTTAGCATTTGGTATATTTACTCTTTTATATGCGATTTACTCATTAAGTGGCTTTAAGCCACAGAAAAAACTAGAGAAAAAATTTGTTTTTCCTTTTGGATTATCTGGTGGTTTCTTAGGGGCCATGTTTGGTAGCGGTGGGTTTTTATATGCAATTTACCTCAATGGACGAATCGAAACTCCAGAAAAAATCCGTGTCACTCAAACAACATTAATTGGATGCAGTACGGTTTTTCGAGTCATTCTATTTACTACAGCAGGTGTGTATTTTTCTGATAATTTATTGTCACTTGCACTTCTGTTTATCCCATCGATGTTGATAGGTGCATTCATTGGCAAGCGAATTACACTTAAATTGTCTAAGCAGCAATTCTTGAAAATTATTAATTTTATTGTACTGCTATCTGGAATATCTATTATTGTTAAATACGCTTTAACAGTATAGATCCATTATTATGGGTACCTAAACTAATTGATTTGGATATTAATAATTTTACTCTTGAATTTATTTTATTTTTTAATAATGAAGGATGAAATACATATACTGCTTTATAGAAAATATTAATCAATACATTGATGTCTGTAGTGGAATAAAATCAATTAATATCAATTTATAAAATTTAATAGAGTGATAGTGGATTCTGAAAAAAGTAACTATAGAATCAGTAAAGTTTTCATTAAACTCATTTAAAATTAATTTGAGTGAAAACGTGGTAAGGAATACATATAGAAGCTGGCAATTTAATAAGATTGCTGAAATTCTGCATATATATGATCAAGATTTAGCATCTTGAAAAAAGTTTAATAAATATAAGCCAAGAAAAAACCGCTAATAGATAGCGGTTTTTTCTTAATTAACTAAGTCGAAACTTACCAGCTTAACGCACCACCAGTTTGGTAGTCAGTTACGCGAGTTTCAAAGAAGTTCTTCTCTTTACGTAAGTCCATCATCTCAGACATCCATGCAAATGGATTCGTTACGCCAGCAAATTGCTCTGGTAAACCTAACTGAGATAAACGACGGTTACAGATGAATTTCAAGTATTCTTCCATCATGCTTGCATTCATACCCAATACACCGCGTGGCATTGTGTCACGTGCATATTCGATTTCAAGCATGGTACCTTCAAGAATCATTTGAATCACTTCTTGTTGGAACTCGGCAGTCCAAAGGTGAGGGTTCTCAATCTTGATTTGGTTAATCATGTCGATACCAAAGTTCAAGTGCATAGACTCATCACGCAAGATGTATTGGAACTGCTCAGCAACACCGTTCATCTTGTTACGACGGCCCATACTCAAAATTTGAGTAAAGCCACAGTAGAAGAAGATACCTTCAAGTACACAGTAGAATGCGATCAAGTTACGAAGTAAACGTTGGTCGTTTTCAGGAGTACCAGTGTGGAAAGTAGGGTCACTTAAAGATTGAGTGTACTTAAGACCCCAAGATGCTTTACGTGCAACAGATGGAATCTCACGGTACATGTTGAAGACTTCGCCTTCGTCCATACCTAAAGATTCGATACAGTATTGGTAAGCGTGAGTGTGAATTGCTTCTTCAAACGCTTGACGCAAGATGTACTGACGGCATTCAGGGTTAGTAATGTGACGGTAAATCGCCAATACTAGGTTGTTTGCAACCAAAGAGTCCGCAGTCGAGAAGAAACCTAAAGAACGCATAACAATAGTACGCTCATCTTCGGTTAAGCCATTTTCAGACTTCCAAAGCGCGATGTCATGGTTCATGTTAACTTCTTGTGGCATCCAGTGGTTTGCACACCCGTCTAGATACTTCTGCCAAGCCCATTCGTATTTAAATGGAACAAGCTGGTTCAAGTCAGCACGACAGTTAATCATGGCTTTATCGTCAACCTGAACGCGTTGCGCGCCCATTTCTAGCTCTTCAAGGCCAGGGGCAACGTCTAAATGTTCTAAGGCTGCAGAGGCTCTAGCCATTGTATCGGAGGCAACTGTTGGTCGCACGGAATGGGTTCCAGTGGATTGTGGAGCTGCCACGCTCGGCGATGATGGCTGCGCAGTAGATACATTCTGCGAATCTGGCGTTTTTTCCGGTTGGATGGCCGCAGACTTGTGTTCAGGTGCAGCCGGTTTTTGCGAATCATCTTCAAAATCGTCCCAACTAAGGATAGACATTTTTGTTCTCTCTTCGTTGTATATATCTATATTTGACATCTCTTAAACGAAGATGTCCCTACTATACGCTTTTAATGTGTAAACAAAATTAAGTTTTATTAATGTATGACCAAATTTTGGGCCTTTGGTCTCTACTCACTACAACTTATTTTGCTTACGCTGTTGCTTACGTATCGTAATGAATGCGTAAACCATCGGCATATAAAAGAAAATAAAGGCAAAGATTAATACTCCAACACCAAGCATATAATTATGGCTGAGATGAGAAAGCATAATCTTTACCTCTTTTAAAATTGCTCTTTAGTGAAAAAGAGCAATTTTATTGAATGTTATTGGCAAGCTTCACAATCAGGGTTGTCGATTGAACAAGCCATTGGTACAGGAGCTGCTTGGGTAAAGCCTTCTTCTTCAACCGCTGCTTCTGGTTTCTTCGCTTCTACAACAGGTGCAGCAACTGGAGCTGCTTCAACAGTCGCAGGTTTAACTGCGTTTAAAGCACCTGTGTTAATTGTAGATTTTTCAGCAGAAGTCGCACCTAAAGCTCGGAGGTAATAAGTTGTCTTAAGACCACGTAACCATGCCATCTTGTATGTGATGTCAAGTTTCTTACCGTTTGCACCAGAGATGTAAAGGTTAAGTGACTGAGCTTGATCAATCCATTTTTGACGACGTGATGCAGCATCAACGATCCAACGTGTATCTACTTCAAACGCAGTAGCAAAGATTGCTTTTAATTCTTCAGGAATACGAGCAATTTTTTGTACTGAACCTTCAAAGTGTTTAAGGTCGTTAACCATTACTGTGTCCCAAAGACCACGATCTTTTAATGCACGAACGAGGTAAGGGTTAATAACAGTGAACTCACCAGACAAGTTAGATTTCACATATAAGTTTTGGAATGTTGGCTCAATAGACTGAGAAACACCACAAATGTTCGAGATGGTTGCAGTAGGAGCAATCGCCATCACGTTTGAGTTACGCATACCGTCTTTTTGAACTTTGGCACGTAAAGTGTCCCAGTCTAAACGTTGAGTACGGTCAACTTCGAACATGCGCTCTGGACGAGATTTCGCAACAATTTCTAAAGAGTCGATTGGAAGGATACCTTGATCCCACAATGAACCTTCAAATGTTGAGTAAGAACCACGTTCAACAGCCAAGTTGCTTGAAGTTTCAATTGCGTAGTAGCTAATCACTTCCATTGATTCATCTGCAAAATCAACAGCAGCGTCTGAACCGTAAGCAATACCCATTTCGTATAGTGCATCTTGGAAGCCCATGATACCCATACCCACAGGACGGTGTTTCAAGTTAGAGTTTTTCGCTTGTGGTACAGCATAGTAGTTAATGTCGATCACGTTATCGAGCATACGTACTGCTGTTTTAATTGTGCGAGCTAACTTCTCACGGTCTAACACACCACCTTGAACGTGTTGTACAAGGTTAATCGAACCCAAGTTACATACTGCAATTTCGTCTTGATTTGTATTCAAGGTAATTTCAGTACATAGGTTAGATGAGTGAACTACACCAACGTGTTGTTGTGGTGAACGTAAGTTACATACATCTTTGAACGTGATCCAAGGGTGACCAGTTTCAAACAACATAGAAAGCATTTTGCGCCATAAATCTTTAGCACGTACTTTCTTGTGTAGCATGTTAGTTTCTTTCGCTACAGACTCATAGTAAGCATAACGCTCAGCAAATTCAGCACCAGTTAAGTCGTGCAAGTCTGGAGTTTCAGAAGGGGTAAAGAGTGTCCATTCACCATCTTCAAATACACGTTGCATAAACAAGTCTGGAACCCAGTTCGCAGTGTTCATGTCGTGTGTACGGCGACGGTCATCACCAGTGTTTTTACGAAGCTCTAAGAACTCTTCGATGTCTAAGTGCCAAGTTTCTAGGTATGCACATACAGCACCTTTACGCTTACCACCTTGGTTTACGGCAACAGCAGTATCGTTCGCAACTTTCAAGAATGGAACAACACCCTGAGACTTACCATTTGTACCTTTAATATAAGAGTTCAAGGCACGTACAGGTGTCCAGTCATTACCTAAACCGCCAGCCCATTTAGAAAGCATCGCGTTATCACGCATCGCGCCATAAATGTCATAAAGGTCATCGCCAATCGTTGTTAAGTAACAACTTGAAAGCTGTGGACGTAATGTACCTGAGTTAAACAGGGTAGGCGTAGAAGCCATATAGTCGAAGCTAGACAATAAGTTATAGAACTCGATTGCACGCTCTTCTTTATCTTGCTCATTGAGTGCAAGACCCATTGACACACGCATGAAGAATAATTGTGGTAATTCGAAGCGAACGCCGTTTGAGTGAATGAAGTAACGGTCAAATAGAGTTTGTAAACCTAAGTAGGTAAACTGATTAGAGCGTTCTGGTTGAATTGCTGCTGCTAGTTTTTCTAGGTCGAAGTCAAGCAAGTCAGGTGAAAGCAAATCAAGCTCTACACCTTTTTTCAAGAATGCTTCGAGTGCATTGTTTTCAGCAGTATCAGTTGGTAGGCCTAAGAAAGCTAAACCTGTGCCCACTAATTCATTACAGAGCAAACGTGCAGTTACGTAAGTATAGTTTGGTTCTTGTTCAATACGGGTACGTGTTGCCATCATCATGGTCGTAGCAATATCGCTTTCTTTTACGCCGTTATATAAGTTTTTAACGGTTTCATCCACGATCGCTTGAACGTCAATACCTTCCAAACCTTCAGCTGCTTTCGCTACAGTTGCTTGTAATGCACTTAAATCAAGTGGCTGAAGCTGACCGTTCGCGTCAGTAACTTGTAAAGTAGGGTGATGGTTTGAGTTTGTTTGCTGACGAGCGTTAGCGCGTTGTTCACGGTAAATCACATAAGCACGGGCAACTTTTTGTTCCCCAGTACGCATTAAAGCAAGTTCTACTTGATCTTGAATTTCTTCAATGTGGATCGTACCGCCCGATGGTAAACGGCGAGTAAATGTATTTAAAACCATTTCCGTCAACTGGGTAATACGGTCGTGAATACGGCTAGAATCCGAACTCTGTTGACCTTCCACAGCAAGAAAAGCTTTACCAATCGCAACAGAAATTTTATCTGCATCAAATGCAGCAACATCTCCAGTGCGTTTAATCACCTGAATTTGACCGGGAGTCGAAGTAATTACGCTCATGCCAGCATAGCTCCATTGTCACTTTTGTTATGTTCATAGACCGTTTGAACCGAGCAAAAAACATGCCACGATATTTGAGGGATAAACACAAGACTTAGTAGTTAAAGTTTATTTTCAACACAAGATACGGGATTTTTTAAGCTAGATCAATCTTGACTTTTTAGTAATTTTTTATCTGTATGATTTGTCGGGAGATAGCATAGCAAAGCTATTAAAAAACGCTTATAGATAACTTTGTGGATAACTCAAAAAACAAGCACTTGAATGAATTTAAATTCCGACAAGAAATAATTTGTTTAATATTCATACATAGGAAATATGAATAGATTATGACTTTTAATAACAATAAACAGATATTAAAAATACTTGGAAATTCAAAGATTAATAAAATGCAACAAAACATGGTTGTCATGTATCAGTTTGGTGAACGCCTACTTGTTTACAATGTAAACGTGTGTATATTGCAAATGATAAACGAATGTATCTGCAAGATTTTTAAGATGCATGTAATGAGATTTATAGGGGCAATGATATGAGCCAAGAAGAAAAGTTACCAAAGATTCTGATCGTTGAAGATGACGAGCGTTTAGCACGATTAACTCAAGAATACTTAATCCGCAACGGCTTGGAAGTTGGTGTGGAAACTGATGGTAACCGTGCAATTCGTCGTATTATTAGTGAACAACCAGATCTTGTGGTCTTGGATGTCATGTTGCCGGGTGCCGATGGTTTAACCGTTTGTCGTGAAGTTCGTCCACATTACCATCAACCTATTTTAATGTTGACTGCACGTACTGAAGACATGGACCAAGTACTTGGTCTGGAAATGGGTGCTGACGATTATGTCGCTAAACCAGTTCAGCCACGTGTATTGTTAGCGCGCATTCGTGCACTATTACGTCGCACAGATAAAACTGTTGAAGATGAAGTTGCACAACGTATTGAGTTTGACGACCTTGTCATCGACAATGGCGGCCGCTCTGTAACGTTAAACGGTGAACTTGTTGACTTTACAAGTGCTGAATATGACTTGTTATGGTTGCTTGCATCAAACGCTGGTCGTATCTTATCGCGCGAAGATATCTTCGAACGTTTACGTGGTATCGAATACGATGGTCAAGACCGTTCAATCGATGTACGTATTTCGCGTATTCGTCCAAAAATTGGCGATGATCCTGAAAATCCAAAACGTATTAAAACTGTACGTAGTAAAGGTTACTTGTTTGTTAAAGAAACCAATGGATTGTAAAATCTGATTAAACTTCCTATAAGGTTGGTCGAGTGTTTAAACACAGTATATTCCTGCGAATATATGCGGGGCTGGTAATTCTTGTTGTTTTGGTGGCTGTTTTTGGGTATTTACTGGTACAAATTATCAACTACCAACGCGCACAAGAATACCGAGAATCTTTAACTGATGGTATTTCTTATGTCATTAGTGAAGGGGTCGCTCGACAACCTGGGAAGCAGCAAAAGATAGATTGGATTTCTGACGCATCTGATTTGCTCGAACTTCCAATTTACTATACCGATGCAAGTAAGGTTGAACTGTCTCGAACCGAGAAAAAGCGGATCGAAGCACAAAAATCTGTAGTTCGTTACGATGCAAGCAATAGTATTGCTTATGTGATTATTGGCTTGCGTGACGACCCGCAGCATTATCTATCTATAAAAGTCGACAAAATTAGTGAACGCCAAATGAAGGCTCTTCCTATTTTTGTACTTGACTATCTCATGTTTTATCCGGGGCAGGAACAAGAGTACCTTGCCAAGATTCAAAAACATTTCTCATATCCAATCAATATTCAAAACATTCAAGATATAAATCTGGATTCTGAACAGATTGGACGTTTACGCCAAGATCAAAGCGTGATGTTGTACAAAGATAGTGCAACAGTTCGTGGTACAACTATTTCGATTGTCTCTCCAATTCCGAACCATCCTACGCAAGTTTTGGTGTTAGGCCCTGTTCCAATGTTTAACTGGATGCCTTTACAGCTTTCCGCGGGTATTACCTTATTTAGCTTGTTCTTATTAAGTTTAGGTGTTTATGGTTTGATTTTGCCGTTAGAGCGCAAAATTCGACAAGTGCGTTATGCATTAAACCGTATGAAATCGGGTGATTTGTCATTGCGTGTTCCTATTGAAGGAAGTGACGAAATGGCAAACTTGGCTTCAAGCTATAACAATATGTCTGATCATATTCAGCGTTTAATTGAAGCTCAACGTGAGTTAATGAGAGCTGTATCTCATGAACTAAGAACGCCAGTAGCACGTATACGCTTTGGTACCGAAATGTTGGCCGAAGAAGATGACTACAATCATCGTATGCATCAGGTCGACATGATTGATAAAGATATTGAAGCACTCAATACCTTGATTGATGAAATCATGACTTATGCAAAACTAGAGCAGGGCACACCTTCGTTAGATTTTGCAGAAATTGTGCTGTTTGAAGTGTTGGATCAGGTTGCTGTTGAAACTGAAGCTTTAAAAACGCAGAAAGAGATTGAACTCGTTCCACCACCTTTATATGTCAAGGTGGATGCAGAGCGTCGTTACCTTCACCGTGTTGTACAAAACTTGGTCGGAAATGCGGTTCGTTATTGTGATAACAAGGTACGTATTACTGGTGGGATTCACAGTGATGGTATGGCTTTTGTTTGTGTTGAAGATGATGGGCCGGGTATTCCTGAACAAGACCGTAAGCGTGTATTTGAAGCCTTTGCGCGTTTAGATGACAGCCGGACGCGTGCCTCTGGTGGTTACGGTTTGGGTCTTTCAATTGTAAGTCGTATTGCTTACTGGTTTGGTGGTGAAATTAAAGTTGATGAAAGCCCAAGTTTGGGTGGGGCACGTTTTATTATGACTTGGCCAGCACATCGATTTAAACAACCCCCATTAAAAGCCAATAAAAAAGCACCTGCATAAGGTGCTTTTTTTATTGGTTGATTTATAGTTGAGTCGCGTCAGGCTCCAAAATCGGTTTACCGCTTCTTAGACTGCTAAGAGCATCTGTATTAAAGTCAATTAACAGCGAATTATTTTTAGCATCAATTTGATATTTTTGAATAAGAGGTTGGTCTCCATTCAAAGTTTCAACTTTATATGAATCCGCAATATGTAAAATGCCTTCTAGGTTTGTCGTGGTTGACGCGAAATCTTGTCTAAAAATTTCATAGACATCTCTCAAGTCAAAAATGGCATTATCTGCATCTGGATGTTTTTGAATATAGCTTTCTATATGTCGCACGAGTAATTGCGCGAACAAGTAATAGTCTGGTTTATGCGTATATTCTAGATTCATACATTTTTCTCCTTATTATCTGTTATTAGCATACATGGCAAAAACAGAAGTTATTGTATAAAATTCATTACACTAGATGATGACTTTAAAATATTACAAAGAAATAAAAACTCGATTACGTCCTTGGCGTTTAGCTTGATAGAGTGCGTCATCGGCTTCTTTAAACAGGCTTTCAATAGACCGATGGTGATTTGGTGAATATAGACTTATACCAATACTGACCTGTACAAAAATAGGTAATTTCCCATAAACATAAATCGGTTGTTGGCTAATCTTGGTACGTATTCTTTCAGCGAGTTCAAAAGCGGCTTCTTTATTAGTATCAGGAATAAAAATTGCGAACTCTTCGCCACCAAAACGTCCTAATAAATCATGAGGGTGCAAAATATTTTGTATAGTGGTTACACAGGTTTGTAAGGCTCTATCTCCAATTAAGTGGCCATAACTATCATTTACTTTTTTAAAATGATCGACATCCAGCATAAAAAAAGCAGATGTTTTATTTTCTTTTTGAACTTTTTCTTGAAGTATACGAACTGATTGTAAAAATTGGCGTCGAGTTAAACTGGATGTGAGCTCATCATGGGCAATAGCATGTTGTAGTTTTTGAATTAAATCAGAATGAAGCGCACTAATACTAGAAACAGTCAGAGGTGCAAGCGTCATCATAATTAAGCCAATACGAATTGAAATGGTATTGCTCAGGTAATTCTCTGGATAAAGTAATAAATAATGACCAGAGACATGGTAAATAATATAAGCACTGGTAAATGAGGTAATTAGGGCGACTACAATAGGTTTGTAGCGTATAGCACACCAAACTAAAGCAGCGATTGGGTAGAGTAAAGAACCTGGCCCAGAGTCGTAATAACTTACTGTAATTGAAATTAATACAGCTAAAAAAGGCAATAAGTCGATAATGCTTATATGTTCCCGATGACCATTAAAGTAACGTTTTATTTGGGAGTAAGCAGGGATGTTGAGCAGTATAGGAAGTAAGAGTAGGGCATTTTGTAGTTCTGATGTCATCCAATAACCAAACTCGGCCCAAAAGCTGCCAAGCATAAATTTGGTATTAAACATAGGCACAAAAGTTGCTGCAAATAAAGCGCCAACTAAACTGCCTATGCCACATAACCCGAATAAAAAAAGGTAGGAATAACCACGATGAGCAGATCTAATGTGTTGACTTAAACATAGATACAGCAATAAAGAAGTAACAACATAAATAAAGTTAGATGTTGTTAGGATAATAGTCAGTAAAAATGGTGTGCCTTGAATAAGGTCGGCAATAACATATCCAGTATATGCGCCAAGAAAAGTACCGAGTTTACGTGTTTGAGGATAGCGAACCAGTAATCCTAATAAAACTGAATTGGCCGGCCAGAAAAAAGCCAGAAAACTAAGGGGCCGAGATGCAATTCCAATAAAGCAGCATATCGAAATAATGATCGTAAATAGAATGAAAAATTTCAGGAAGGAAGAAAATGAAAGTTCACGAAGTGAGTATGGCATCAGCTGCCCTTAATGATAAATACCCTTATCCAAGAGTAATAAATATTATGCATGATTAAACATTCATCATAATTCAGAGCAGAAGATGAATACAATAAAAAACCGCTTAATATTATAAAAAAGTAAGTTGTTTAATTTGACCAAATGAGCGATTGTTCAAATAATATTAAAAATCAAAAAATGAAAAAAATCATCACAAGCATAAAAACTATCAAATAAACCGATTATGAACGGTGAAACCCCCTCTACAAGACATAGATGAATACTTTTGATTAGAAAATCATCCAAAAGACTAAGACGCTTCAACTAGCATGCGAAATTAGAAATCAGGTACAATTGGCGGGATTAATTTTGTGTTTGGTGTATTCAAAGGCCAATACATACATTCTTTGTTAAATAATAGGCCTGCCAGGAGTTATCCCCGCATGAGTGCCATTACTCCATACGACTGGGCGATTATCGCCTTCGTGATCGGCGTTACATTTCTTTGCGTCTTTATGCTCACAGTTCCCTTACTCCTCGGGGGAAAATCGTGGGGACGTGCTAAGCAAGAGCAGTTTGAATCAGGTGTCGTGAGTGCTGGTGGCGCTCGCATTCGCCTGTCTGCAAAGTTCTATTTAGTTGCAATTTTCTTTGTTGTATTCGACTTAGAGGCACTTTACCTCTATGCATGGTCTACTTCTGTGCGTGAAGTAGGGTGGTTGGGATATACCACTGTTGTGATCTTTGTCGTTGATCTATTGATTGCGCTTGTTTATGCCTTCTCTGTAGGTGCCTTAAGTTGGTCACCAGCAGATCGTCGTAAATCAGCAGGTGAAAAGATCAAAGTTGGTTCACCAACAATGAATATTGCTGAAATTACACGCTTTAACTCTATTGAAGAGCTCGTAACTGACCCTACAGGCCAGATTCCAGCCCAATCATCAGGTCGTGTTAAGTCAAAAACTACACCTGCATTGTCATCTGAAAAGGAGTAAGTCGGGATGAAATATACTCTGACCCGCGCGAATCCGGATGCTGATCAATACCCATTGCAAGAACGTCAAATTGTGACTGATCCGCTTGAAGAGGAAGTGAATAAGAATGTATTCATGACTCGTTTAGAGGATGTCTTGCATACAGCAGTAAACTGGGGACGTAAAAACTCTTTGTGGCCATTTAACTTTGGTACCTCATGTTGTTACGTTGAATATGCAACGACTTTAACAGGCGTGCATGACTTGTCCCGTTTCGGTGCAGAGGTTATTCGTGCTTCACCTCGTCAGGCTGACTTGATGATTGTTGCAGGTACCTGCTTTGTCAAAATGGCTCCGGTTATTCAACGTTTGTACGAACAAATGTTAGAACCTAAGTGGGTTATTTCAATGGGTGCTTGTGCAAACTCTGGAGGTATGTACGACATCTATTCAGTAGTACAAGGTGTAGACAAAATTATTCCTGTTGACGTGTACGTCCCAGGTTGTCCACCTCGTCCTGAAGCATTAATTCAAGCATTAATGCTTTTGCAAGACCAGATTCAATTAGAGCGACGCCCGCTTTCTGCCGTGATTGGTGATGATCTTCAGCCAGTGTATAAGCCAAAGATGATGCCAGAACGTGATCGTAAGAATGCGCAGCGTATTGCCGTTAAAAACTTACGCTCTATGGATGAGATTAAATAATTTTTGACGGTGTTTTGACATGTCTGACCGATATGTTCATCGAGAAAATTGACAGAATTTGTATTAAATAGGAAGCCAAGCCAATGGCTGAAACTGACATTGCTATGCCAGAGTCAACACCAGTTGATTCACGCCCAGCATTTGCAATCGTAGAAGAGCTCAAAACCAAATTTGGTGAGAACTTCTATGTGCAGGCGACTTTTGAAGAGTTTCCAACAGTCTGGGTTGAGCGCGCACGCGTGCAAGAAGTCCTCATGTTCCTGCGTAAAGTGGAACGTCCTTATGTAATGCTGTTTGACTTATCAGCGATGGATGAGCGTTTACGTCAACATCGTGATGGTTTACCAGCATCTGACTTCACTGTGTTCTATCATTTATTATCGCTTGAGCGTAATAGTGACATTCGTATCAAGGTTGCCTTGAACGAAAATGATCTTAACCTCCCGACAGCGACAAATATCTGGCCAAATGCCAACTGGTATGAACGTGAAGCTTACGATATGTTCGGTATCAATTTCGAAGGGCATCCAATGCTCCGTCGTATTTTGTTGCCAACTTATTGGGAAGGTCACCCGCTTCGTAAAGAATATTCAGCACGTGCGACAGAATATACGCCGTACATGCAAGACAAAGCGAAGCAAGATTTCGAACAGGAACACTTACGCTTTGTACCTGAAGATTGGGGTCTTAAGCGTGGTAACGCTGACGAAGACTTCATGTTCTTGAACTTGGGTCCTAACCATCCATCTGCGCACGGTGCGTTCCGTGTTGTATTGCAGTTAGATGGCGAAGAAGTGAAGGACTGTGTACCTGATATCGGTTATCACCACCGTGGTGTGGAAAAGATGGCTGAACGTCAAACATGGCATTCTTTCATTCCTTATACTGACCGTGTTGACTACTTAGGTGGTTGTGCTCAAAACATGCCGTATGTCATGGCTGTAGAGCAAATGGCAGGTATTAAAGTTCCTGAACGTGCGCAAGTGATTCGTGTCATGTTGAACGAATTGTTCCGTATTAATAACCACTTGTTATTCTGTGGTACGGCAATTCAGGATGCCGGTGGTATGACACCAGTATTCTATATGTTCGCAGACCGTCAAAAAGTTTACGACATTGTTGAGGCAATCACGGGTTACCGTATGCACCCAGCATGGTTCCGTATTGGTGGTACAGCACACGACCTTCCAAACAACTGGCAAAAACTTGTTAAAGAATTGCTAGAGTGGATGCCTAAACGTTTGAACGAATACTACACGGCTGCACTTAAAAACTCTGTGTTTATTGGTCGTACACGTAATGTTGCTCAATACGATGCAAAATCTGCGCTTGCATGGGGTGTAACTGGTACTGGTTTACGTGCAACAGGTATTGATTTCGACGTACGTAAATATCGTCCATACAGTGGCTATGAAAACTTTGATTTTGATGTGCCAGTTGAGTATGAAGGCGATGCATACGCTCGTGTACTTGTTCACTTCCGTGAAATTACTGAGTCACTCAAAATTATCAAACAGTGTTTGGATAACATGCCTTCTGGTCCATATAAAGCGGATCACCCATTGGCTGTTCCACCACCAAAAGATAAGACATTACAAGACATTGAAACCTTGATTACGCACTTCTTGAGCGTGTCATGGGGTCCTGTTATGCCTGCTGGTGAATCATCATTCATGACCGAAGTTGTGAAAGGTGCAAGTACTTATTACTTGACTTCAGATAAAGCGACCATGAGTTATCGTACTCGTATTCGTACACCGACGTTTACTCACTTACAGCAAATGCCTTCAGTGATTAACGGAAGTTTAGTATCTGACTTAATCATTTATCTGGCGACCATTGACGTGGTTATGGCTGACGTGGATCGCTAAGAGGTAACACATAATGATGATTTTGACTGATAAAAAACCACGTGTGAATGTTGAAGGAATTTTGACTGCGGAAGAAATTCACGACATCGAACATCACATTGGTCACTATCCGTACCCACGTGCAGCCTCTTTGGATGCTTTGAAGTGCGTACAGCGCCGTAATGGTTGGGTAGATGACGCTCAAATGAATGCCATCGCACAGTTGTTGTCGATGAGTGTTGCTGATTTGGAAGGTGTTGCAACATTTTACAACCGTATCTATCGCCATCCGGTAGGTCGTCATGTAATTTTGCTTTGTGACTCAATTGCTTGCTTCTTAATGGGTGCTGAAACACTTGCTGAAGCATTCCAACGTGAATTGGGTATTCAGTATGGTCAGACGACACCAGATGGTCGTTTTACACTGCTACCAATTTGCTGCCTAGGCAACTGTGACAAAGGCCCAACGTTAATGATTGATGAAGATACTCACGGTTTAGTGGAAGTGACATCAATCAAACAGTTATTGGAGAAGTATGTATGAATACCGAACCAAAACCAATTTATGGCGACGGTAATCCGGAAACTCATCCACTGACTTGGCGTTTAAGCAAACAAGAAGCAGTACGTAGCGCTGACGATTACGAAGCACTTGAAGGTTATGCAGGCTTTAAAAAAGCATTAGGTATGAAACCTGCTGAAGTGTTAGATGTCATTAAAGCTGCAACTGTAAAAGGTCGTGGTGGTGCAGGCTTCCCAGCAGGGATCAAATGGTCTCTTATGGCACCAAATGATGGTGGCCCACGTTACTTAATCTGTAACGCCGATGAGATGGAACCGGGTACCTTTAAAGACCGTTTGTTGATGGAAAAACTTCCTCACCAATTGATCGAAGGTATGTTGATTGCAGGTTATACCTTAGAAGCAACTCAAGGTTATATCTTTATTCGTGGCGAATACATCGAGGCTGCACAATACCTAAATGAAGCGCTTGAGCAAATTCGCGCTAAAGGTTACTTAGGTGACAACATTTTAGGTTCTGGCTGGAACTTCGAGTTACACGTGCATACAGGTGCAGGTCGTTATATCTGCGGTGAAGAAACTGCATTGATTAACTCACTTGAAGGCCGCCGTGCTAACCCACGTACGAAACCACCATTCCCGCAAGTTGCTGGTGCATGGGGTCGTCCTACGATTGTGAACAACGTTGAAACTTATAACAACTTGCCAGCAATCATGCTTCGTGGTCCAGAGTGGTATATCGGTTTATCAGCTGGTAAATCAAAAGATCCAGGCACTAAGATTTATGGTGCGTCAGGTAAAGTTAAATTCCCTGGTCTTTGGGAACTTCCATTTGGTACGACTGCTCGTGAAGTAATTGAAGATCATGCCGGCGGTATGCGTGAAGGCTTAAAGCTTAAAGCATGGTTACCAGGTGGTGCGTCTACTGACTTTTTACCTGCAGATACTATTGATTTACCAATGGATGCAGACACTATTATGAAAGCAGGTTCTCGTTTGGGAACATGTTTGTTGATGGTGGTAGATGAAACTCAATGTATGGTATCGCTCACTCGTAACTTAGAAGAGTTCTTTGCGCGCGAATCATGCGGTTTCTGTACACCATGCCGTGATGGTTTGCCATGGGCTGTTAAAGCGCTTAAAGCACTTGAGACAGGTGAAGGTAAGAAAGAAGACATCGATCATTTACAAGAGTTAACTCGTAAATTGTGGATTGGTAAAACTTTCTGTGCCCACGCACCAGGTGCGATGGAGCCGCTTATGGGCGCACTCAAACATTTCCGTGGTGAGTTTGAAGCGAAAGTGACGAATCGTCCTGTCGTGCAAACCAGCAACGTAGAACAAGCTTAAGGAATTCGACTATGGCTACAATTCATGTCGATGGAAAATCGTATGAAGTCAACGGCTCGGAAAACTTGCTACAAGCATGTTTGAGTCTGGGCATCGACATCCCATATTTTTGTTGGCATCCATCCTTAGGTTCGGTTGGTTCTTGCCGTCAATGTGCCGTAACTCAGTATGCAAATCCTGAAGATACGCGCGGACGTCTTGTGATGTCATGCATGACGCCAGCATCTGACAATACCTATATCTCGATTGAAGACAAAGAAGCTACGGATTTCCGTGCGTCTATTGTTGAATTCTTAATGACGAATCACCCACACGACTGTCCAGTATGTGAAGAGGGTGGTCACTGTCATTTACAAGATATGACTGTAATGACAGGTCACGACCGTCGTCGTTATCGTTTTACAAAACGTACACACTACAATCAAGAACTCGGCTCATTCATCGCTCATGAAATGAACCGTTGTATTGCTTGTTACCGTTGTGTTCGTTACTACAAAGACTATGCTGGCGGTACGGACTTTGGTGTATATGCCAATGCGTCACGCGTTTACTTTGGTCGCCCAGAATCAGGTACTTTAGAGTCTGAATTCTCAGGTAACTTGACTGAAGTATGTCCAACAGGTGTATTTACCGATAAGACTCACTCAGAACGCTATAACCGTAAATGGGATATGCAATATGCACCAAGCGTGTGTCATGGCTGTTCTTCGGGTTGTAACATTTCTCCGGGTGAGCGTTATGGTGAAATCCGTCGTGTAGAAAACCGCTTCAATGGTTCGGTTAACCAATATTTCCTTTGTGACAAAGGTCGTTTTGGCACAGGTTATGTCAACCGTGCAGATCGTCCGCGTCAACCTCAATTCCGCAATGGTGAAACAGTAGCAACTGTTTCAGTTGACCAAGCTTTAGATCAGGCAATTGCGAAACTTGAAGGTAAGAAAGTTTTAGGTATTGGTTCACCACGTGCAAGTTTAGAATCAAACTACGCATTACGTGAACTTGTAGGTCAGGCAAACTATTCAACAGGTGTTGCACAAAAAGAGCAAAATCTTGTTGAGCTTGCAGCTTCAATCATGCAAACAGAGGGTATTTACAACCCGAACATGCGTGAAATTGAAGGCTATGATGCAGTATTAATTTTGGGTGAAGATTTAACTCAAACTGCACCTCGTATGGCATTGTCTGTTCGCCAAGCTGCGAAAAACAAAGCTCGCGAAATGGCTGCAAAAACACGTACGCCAGATTGGTTGGCTGAGCCTGTACAACGTATTGGTCAGGAAGCGAAGTCTCCGATCTATATCTTGGCTGCAACTCAAACTCGTCTTGCTGATGTTGCGACTGGTGAAGTGGTTGCATCGCCAAATGACATCGCGCGTTTAGGTTTTGCAGTTGCTGCAGCAGTTAAAGGTGAAGTTGTAAGTGGTTTAGATGACGATGCAAAAGCATTTGCACAAACTATTGCCGATACTTTAAAAGCAGCAAACAAACCGTTAATTATTGCGGGTACGAGCTTGCAAGATGCTTCAATTATGGAAGCTGCGGCAGAGTTAACGCAAAACCTTGGTTCAAAAGCTGGTTTAAGCCTTGTTGTTCCTGAAGTGAACTCTATGGGCTTGGCATTGTTTGGCGGTTTAAGCCTTGAACAAGCATTTGCTCAAGACTACGACACACTTGTTATTGTTGAAAATGACTTGTTCCGTCGCTTACCGGCTGCTCAAGTTAAAGCAGCACTTGATAAAGCTGAAACAGTAATCGTGCTTGATCACAGTGAAACAGAAACTGTGAAACAGGCGGATATTGTACTTTCAGCATCAAGCTTTGCTGAAGGTGATGGTACTGTTGTAAGCCAAGAAGGTCGTGCACAGCGCTTCTACCAAGTTTACGATCCAAGCTACTACAAGCCTGAATACGCGATTAAAGAATCTTGGCGTTGGTTGCATGCCATTGAAACTGGTCTTAAAGGTAAGCCAGTTGATTGGACATTGCTTGATGACGTTATCGAAACTATCGTTAAAAATGTTCCTGTGCTTGAAGCAATTCAAGACGTTGCACCAGATGCAGGCTACCGTGTACATGGTTTGAAAATTGCGCGTGAACCACGTCGTTATTCTGGTCGTACAGCAATTCGTGCACCTTTATCGGTTCATGAACCTAAACAGCCAACAGATCCAGACTCAGCATTAACATTCTCTATGGAAGGTTATGTTGGTCCACAAAATGCATCTTCACTTGTACCATTTGCGTGGGCTCCGGGTTGGAACTCTCCACAATCTTGGAACAAATACCAAGATGAAGTGGGCGGTCACTTAAAAGGTGGTGATTCGGGCGTTCGTTTATTCGATCGTTTAGCAAAACGTCCAGCACGTAGCTATGTTGCTCCAACTGCTGTAGTTGCAAACCCTGAAAGCTTCCGTCTTGTACCAATGCACCACATCTTTGGTTCTGGTGAATTCACGATTAAAACACCTGCAATGGAAACTCGTATTCCAGAAGCTATGTTTGCAGTTGGTGAGCAAGATGCAACGCGTTTGAATTTGCAAGAAGGCCAACGTATTACAGTTAAAGCAGGCGAAACTACAGTGAGTTTGCCTGTACAAGTAATTGAATACTTACCTACAGGTTATATCGGTTACCCAGTTGGTTTAGCACCAACAGTATCGTTAGCTGAGCCTGTTTCAGTGGCTTTAGGAGTGTAATTCATGAATCAAGAAATTATACGTCAAACGCCACTTTGGGCTGAGAACTGGCCAATTGCTTATGCAGTTGTTCAAGCAGTTGTGATTTTGCTTGTTGTTGTTCTTGTTGCTGCGTTGATGTCTTTTATTGAGCGTCGTTTACTTGCTTGGTGGCAAGACCGTTATGGTCCAAACCGTGTTGGTCCTGGTGGTATGTTCCAGATCGTTGCCGACATGCTCAAGATCATGTTCAAAGAAGACTGGACACCAAAATTTGCTGATAAATTAACTTTCCGTTTAGCTCCAGCAGTTGCGATGGCAACTGCGGTGCTTTCGTTCATGGTTATCCCGGTGAGTCCTTCACTGGGTGTTGCCGACATGAGCATTGGTTTGTTGTTCTTTATGGCAATGGCTGGTATTGCAGTCTATGCAGTTTTATTTGGTGGCTGGGCTTCAAATAACAAATACTCATTGCTTGGTGGCTTACGTTCAGCTGCTCAAACCATTTCTTATGAAGTGTTCTTGGGTATCTCGTTAATGGGTGTGGTTGCAATTGCAGGTTCATTCAACCTTCGTGAAATTGTTGAAGCACAACGCGATGTTTGGTTCGTTATTCCACAATTCTTAGGTTTCTTGATTTTTGTGGTTGCTGGTGTTGCGGTAACTCACCGTCATCCATTTGACCAACCAGAAGCAGAACAAGAATTGGCTGAAGGTTACCATGTTGAATATGGCGGTATGAAATGGGGTATGTTCTTCGTTGCTGAATATGTCAACGTTGTACTTATCTCTGCATTAATCGTGACTTTATTCTTTGGTGGCTGGTTAGCGCCATTCAATTTAGAAATTCCATTTGTTCCACCAGTATTCTGGTTTGTGATTAAAACAGCATTCTTTGTAATGATGTTTGTATTGGCACGTGGTTCTTTAATGCGTCCACGTTATGACCAAGTCATGAACTTTGGTTGGAAAATTTGTTTGCCATTGGCGTTGGTCAACTTGTTAGTGACTGGTGCTGTGATTCTGATGAATCAGGCCTAGGACAGCAGGGAGTACAAAATGTATAAATTTCTAGCTGGATTCGGATCAATTGTACGTTCGTTGTTTATGGTATTTAGCCATGCAACGCGTAAACGTGACACGATTTTATATCCAGAAGTACCGGCTGAACAAATTGTGCCGCCACGCTTTCGTGGTCGTATCGTATTAACGCGTGACCCAGATGGGGAAGAACGTTGTGTGGCATGTAACCTTTGTGCGGTTGCATGTCCAGTTGGCTGTATTTCACTACAAAAAGCAGAAAAAGAAGATGGGCGTTGGTATCCGGAGTTTTTCCGTATCAACTTCTCTCGTTGTATTTTCTGCGGTATGTGTGAAGAAGCATGTCCAACGACAGCGATTCAAATGACTCCAGATTTCGAGTTAGGCGAATACGTACGTCAAGACCTTGTATATGAGAAAGAAAACTTACTCATTTCAGGTCCAGGTAAATACCCAGACTACAACTTCTACCGTGTAACTGGTATGGCTGTTAGCGGTAAAGAGAAAGGTCAAGCACAAAAAGAAAGTGCACCAATCGATGTACGGAGTCTATTACCATGATGTGGCCGTTTTACTTGATGGCGCTCGTGGCCATCGTTTCTACGGTTCGTGTAGTTACTAACACGAACCCTGTACATGCATTGCTTAGTCTGATTGTTTCATTACTTGCAGTTGCTGGTATTTTCATGATCGTAGGTGCGCCGTTTGCTGGCGCCCTCGAAATCATTGTTTATGCTGGTGCAATTATGGTCTTGTTCGTATTCGTGGTGATGATGCTTAACTTAGGGCAACACACTGTAGAACAAGAGCGTAAATGGCTTTCTTCAGATGCTTGGGCATATCCAGCACTCATGAGCTTTTTACTTGGCTTACTTTTAGTTTGGATGCTTGGGGGTGAATATACAACCATCTCTGCACCACTTGGAGCACAAGTAATTGGACCAAAAGTTGTTGGTCAAGCGCTCTTTACTCACTACTTATTATTGGTTGAAGTTGCCGCGATGTTATTGCTAGCAGCACTTGTTGCAGCATATCACTTAGGTAAACGTGAACCAGGTGCAGAAGAGGAAAAAGAATAATGGGCCAGATCCCTTTAGAACATGGTTTGATTGTTGCAACCATTCTTTTTGCACTCGGTTTTTACGGTGTAATGGTGCGACGCAACCTACTATTTATGTTAATGAGCCTTGAAATCATGATGAATGCTGCTGCGTTAGCATTCGTTCTTGCGGGTAGCGTATGGGCACAACCAGATGGACAAGTGATGTTCATTCTGATTTTAACCCTTGCTGCGGCAGAGGCGTGTATCGGTCTTGCGATTGTCCTTCAGTTCTATCATCGCTTCCATCATTTGGATGTGGATGCTGCTAGTGAGATGCGCGGATGAGTTATTTATATCTAACAGTATTATTTCCGCTAATCGGTTTTATTTTATTGGCGGCAGGGCGTGATAAGCTCTCTGAAAATGTTGCAGCAATTATTGGTGTGGGTTCTGTAGGTTTATCTGCATTATTTGCATTGATTGCTGGTATGGCATTTACCAACAGCGGCCAACAGGTTTTTGTTCAAAACCTTTGGACATGGTTCAATGTTGGTGGTTTCGCTCCTGGCATTAGCTTACATTTAGATGGCTTATCTTTACTTATGATGGGCATGATCACTGGTGTTGGTTTCCTAATCCACATCTTTGCATCATGGTACATGCGTGGTGAAGAAGGTTATGCGCGTTTCTTTTCTTATTTCAACCTATTCGTTGCAAGCATGCTTGTACTTGTATTGGGTGACAACTTAGCGTTGTTATTCTTAGGTTGGGAAGGCGTAGGTCTTTGCTCTTACTTGCTCATCGGTTTCTATTATGCAAACCCTGCAAATGGTTGGGCAGCGATCAAAGCATTTACAGTTACCCGCGTAGGTGACGTATTCTTACTTATCGCTTTATTCTTGCTTTACCAACAATTTGGTACGCTGAATACTCAGTACATCGTTGAACACGCAGCAGAAGTAATGACGAAGAGTTCGTCACTTACCATCTGGACTGCTTTAATGTTGTTCTTGGGTGCTGCTGGTAAATCTGCTCAAATTCCATTGCAAACATGGTTGGCAGATGCGATGGCAGGTCCAACACCTGTTTCTGCATTAATCCACGCAGCAACAATGGTAACGGCTGGTGTGTACTTATGCTGCCGTTTATTCAGCGTATTTGAGCTTGCACCTGAAGTGATGCAATTCATTTCGGTAACAGGTGCTGTAACTTTATTAGTTGCAGGCTTTGCTGCTCTTGTGCAAACAGACATCAAACGTATTTTGGCTTACTCAACAATGAGTCAGCTTGGTTATATGTTTATGGCTGTTGGTGCAGAAGCTTACCAAGCTGGCTTGTTCCACATGTTGGCTCACGCATTCTTCAAAGCATTATTATTCTTGTCTTCTGGTGCAGTTATTCTTGCTTACCATCACGAACAAAATATTTTCAAAATGGGCGGTTTGTTCTACAAAAACAAATTCCTATTTGCATGTTTCGCGATTGGTGGCGGTGCATTAGCAGCGATTCCATTCTTAACAATCGGCTTCTTCTCAAAAGATGCGATTCTTGGTGAAGTTTGGGTACAAGGTCAATCAGTTGCTCTATACCACACCTTATATTGGGCTGGTGTAGCGGGTGCGTTCCTGACTTCAATCTATACTTTCCGTTTAATTTGGGTTGTATTCTTCGGTAAAGAAAATACACATTACCATGAGATTAAAGGTGCAACTTACTGGGCGCCATTAGGTATCTTGGCTGTATTGTCTACTTTTGTGGGCGCTGCACTAAAAGGTCCTGTAGCTGGTATTTTAAATACAGCGAAAATTCCTGAATTCCACGTTGCTGAACAGTTTGTAGAAGGCATGCATGGAGCAGAGCATTTAGCTGTAGGTATCGCGCTTGTTGGTTTAGCGGTTGGTATTGGTTTGTTTGCATTTGCTTACGGTGCAGTGAAATCGTTTGCTCAAACAAGTCTTGGTGCTGGCTTAGCTCATATCTGTCGTACTGCATTTGGTTTCGATGCGTTGTATGACATCGTTTTTGTTAAACCTTATTTATTCTTCGCCAAACTATTTGGTCGTGATCCAATTGATAGCTTGTGGCTTGTGCTTCCTGCGCTTGTTAAAGGCGGAAACAGTTTTACAAGCTCACGTCAAACAGGTTCATTGCGTGAATACGCATCAAGCATGTCACTCGGTGTAGTGGTGTTATTGATGATCTTGATCGTTATTCAGGTAGTGGGGAAATAAAATGGAAAACAATTTAATTTTACCCGCGCTGATCCTTGTTCCGTTCATTGCAGGTTTTGCTTGTTGGTTAGTCGATAAACTCGACAAAACTTTGCCACGCTGGATTGCCTTAATTGGTATGCTCATTACTTTGGGCTTAGGTCTTGCACTTTGGCAAAGTGGTACTTATACATACGAGTTGGGCTCAAAAGTCCCAACTTGGTCAGCTGAGTTCTATTTACCGTGGATTAAATCTCTCGGTATTGGCATTCACTTAGCAGTGGATGGCTTGTCTTTACTCATGGTGTTGTTAACAGCTTTATTGGGTGTACTTGCTGTTGGTTGTTCATGGGGCGAGATTCAAAAGAACGTTGGTTTCTTCCACTTAAACTTATTATGGAGTTTAGGTGGCGTTATTGGCGTGTTCTTGGCAATTGATTTGTTCCTATTCTTCTTCTTCTGGGAGATGATGCTTGTACCAATCTACTTCTTGATTGCGTTATGGGGTCATAAAGGTTCAAACGGCCGTTCACGTGTTTACGCTGCAACTAAGTTCTTCTTATATACGCAAATCGCTGGTTTAGTGATGTTAATCGGTATCCTTGGCCTTGTGGTCTATGGCTACATGATGACTGGTATGATCGGTTTTGATTACAACTATTTATTAGCTGTAGCGAATCGTTTACCTGCTGGCTTCGCGTATGGTTTCATGATCTGCTTCTTTATTGGTTTTGCAGTGAAGTTACCAGTTTTCCCATTGCACGGCTGGTTACCAGATGCGCATGCTCAAGCTCCTACAGCGGGTTCTGTAGACTTGGCTGGTATCTTGATTAAGACAGCAGCGTACGGTTTGCTCCGTTTTGTAATTCCATTCTTCCCAGCAGCTTCTGCACAGTTTGCAGATATTGCGATTATTTTCGGTTTGATTGGTATTTTCTACGGCGCTTGGTGTGCTTACCAGCAAACTGACATGAAACGTTTACTTGCGTATACGTCGATTTCACACATGGGCTTCATTTTACTTGCAATCTATGCAGGTAATATTTTGACATTCCAAGGTCTAATGATCATGATGTTAGCACATGGTTTGTCATCTGCTGCATTGTTCATTATGTCTGGTCAAATCTACGAGCGCTTGCATACACGTGATTTGCGTTTGATGGGTGGTCTTCGTGGTCAACTCCAATACTTACCATTCTTCTTAATGTTCTTCGTAGCTGCTCTTGTTGGTGTGCCAGGTTTAGGTAACTTTATTGGTGAATTCCTGATTTTGATGGGTTCATTTAATAAATATCCTGCCTTCACGATTCTTGCTTCTATCAGCCTTGTATTTGCAGGTTTATATGGCTTGATCTTGATTCACCGTGCTTTATTTGGTGAGCCAAACCCTGAACAAAAGCAACACTACACTAGTCCATTAAAAGACTTATCTGCTCGTGAAGTTGTTATTTTGATGATTTGTGCGATTGGTCTCGTTTGGCTTGGTATCTTCCCACAAACATTCTTGGATGTATCTCATTCAAGTATGCAGTGGTTGGTCAATAGTTATGTGCCAGTACAAGAAGTCGTTGAAACTGTTCAGCAAACAGCTACTCAACTTGACCATGTGGAGATCCAATAATCATGAACTTCACAGTATCATTCTCTACGATTATGCCATTAGCGCCTGTGATGATTGTTGCGTTGACAACAGTCGTCGTCATGTTGCTTATTTCAATTAAGCGTAACCATAATTTAATCGCAACAACTTCTGTTGTCGGTTTAAACCTTGCTGCACTTTATATCTTGCTAGAACTATTTGGCGGTAAATTTGTACCGGCAAATGTTATGGGCATGTTTATGGTTGATCCATTTACTTTGTTCTATCAGTTCATGATTTTAGTTGCATCATTGGCTTGTTGTACTCTGTCTCATGCTTATATAGAGACTTATAAAGACAACCGTGAAGAACTCTATCTTTTGTTGCTTGCTTCTGTAGCAGGTGCAATGTTGATGGTTGCAAGTTCTCACTATGCATCTTTCTTCATTAGCCTTGAGTTAATGTCGATTCCTGTATACGGCTTACTTGCGTATACATATCAACGTAGCCAATCGCTTGAAGCGGGTATTAAGTACCTTGTACTTTCTGCAACAGCTTCTGCAATGTTGTTGATGGGTATGGCGTATATCTACGCTTACACTGGTTCGCTTTCATTCTATGATTCTGTTCAAGCTTTATTTGGCGCAATCAAACAGCCAATGGTGTTATTAGGTTTAGCACTTATTATCTTTGCTGTTGCATTCAAATTATCGCTTGCACCGTTCCACAAATGGACACCAGACGTATATGCGGGCGCTCCAGCTCCAATGGCAACTTTCTTAGCTACTGCTGCTAAGGTTGCAACTATTGGTTTGTTCGTACGTTATTTGCTAGCTTCTGGCGCAATCATGGTGAACTCGCTAGTGACTGTTTTGACAATCATTGCTGTATTGTCAATTTTAGTCGGTAACTTGCTTGCTGTACGTCAAGTGAACTTAAAACGTATTTTGGGTTATTCATCTATTGCTCACTTTGGTTATTTGTTAATTGCTTTAATTAGCATGACATATGCGAGCTTAGGTAGCGTAACTGTGTATGTGGTGACTTATGTATTAACCACTATTGGTGCCTTTGGTGCGGTAGCGTTAATGTCTAGCCCATATAACAACGTAGATGAAGCTCAAAGCCTTGCAGACTACCGTGGTTTATTCTGGCGCCGTCCAGTACTTACAGCAACATTAACAGTCATGATGTTATCTTTGGCTGGTATTCCATTAACAGCAGGCTTCATTGGTAAGTTCTTGGTTGTTATGGCTGCTGTAACGACTCAACACTGGTTCTTAGCTGCAATGATTATTGTGGGTAGTGGTATTGGTTTGTATTACTACTTACGTGTGATGGTTGTGATGTATATGACTCCACCTGAAACTCCTCGTATTGATGCTGATGCACATTGGGGACAAAAAGTGGGTGGTTTGATGGTATTAGCTGCTGCTGCATTAGTGATTATTTTGGGTGTATATCCAGATCCAATGATTAATTTGGCATTAAAAGCAGAAATTTTATCTCCATTACATTTCATGCTTTCGCAACAACAATAATTCTTGTGTACAAAAAAGCCTCCAAATATGGAGGCTTTTTTTTATTGATAGTTAAAAAAAGATTATAATAAATACGTTTTTATATTTTTAGGTAACATCTGTGGCCATTCAAGAAATTCGTCACCCACTTATTCGTCATAAATTAGGTTTATTACGTCGTGCTGACATCAGTACTAAGAATTTCCGTGAGCTTGCTCAAGAAGTGACTATGTTATTGACATATGAAGCAACGAAAGATTTACCAGTTGTGGATTGCGAAATTGATGGATGGGCTGGAACTGTTACTACTCAGCGTATTGCTGGTAAAAAAATAACGATTGTACCGATTTTACGTGCTGGTATCGGTATGCTTGATGGTGTGCTTAATCTGATTCCAAGTGCAAAAGTAAGTGTGTTAGGTCTTGAGCGTGATGAAGCCACTCTAGAAGTACGTACTTACTATAAAAAACTGGTTCCAGATGTTGCTAACCGTATTGCCATGATTATCGATCCAATGCTTGCAACAGGTAACTCTTTGGTTGCTGCAATTGATGTGTTAAAGGCAAGTGGATGTAAAGATATCCGTGTTATGGTATTGGTTGCAGCTCCTGAAGGAATTGCAAAGGTAGAAGCAGCGCATCCTGATATTGAGCTTTATACTGCATCTATTGATGATGGCTTAAATGAACAAGGTTATATTGTTCCAGGTTTAGGCGATGCTGGTGACAAGATTTTTGGTAGTGTTCAAAAAGATTAATTTTTGACATAACGATAAAAAGAGACTTCATCAAACCGTATGCTTTTAAGGGCGGAATTGAAAGTCTCTTTTTATTTAGTGTGATGATTGGATTGGAAAAGTAGGGGAAAGATCATGAAACAAGAGTTTTATATTGGAAGGGTAAAACAATATAACCCCGATAAGGGTTTTGGTTTTATTTCAACCACTGAAGGAGATATTTTCTTTCATATTTCTGATTTCCCTGCATCAGAAGGTGAACCGAAAAGAAATGAAAAAGTGAGATTTCTTGCGGCAGACAATCAGGGGAAATTTAAAGCGATCAAAATTGAGCGTGTTGACACGAATCCTGCGAAAACCAAAAAAAATAAAATTGCGGATCACAATAAAGCGATCACAAGTGAGTTATTGTCAAATTTCCGACGTTAATAATGAGCTAAATGTAATATATTAAAATACTTAATTAATGAATGTATTAGACAAGTGTTTTGATGCGTTCAGAAAGATTAAGTGATTTAGAATTAAGGGAGATATTAATTTCCCTTAATTTTCTTAAAAATGAATAATAAGATTAAAAAAATGGGGAAGTATGATTCAACGGGGAAAAATTAAACGCAGCAAATTCAAGCTGAGTTCAAGTGAATACATCAGTATATTTATCGTTGGCATGTTGGTTATAGTTGCATGTGTGAGTTTCACCGTATTGCACTATCGTCAGCAGGCTCAGCAACGTGCATCACATGAAAAAGTGCATTTATTAATACAACAACAGAAGACGATTATCGAAGCACAGCGCGCAGCTTTGGGTAATTTACCGGATGTTCAGCTTTCTGAAAAAACGAAAAAGGCTTTAGCACTTACATCTGAAAGAGCCCCAGAACGGGTAAATGATGAAACATCGGCTTTTCATTGTGATGGGCGTGAGCATTGTTCGCAAATGCATTCTTTAGAAGAGGCACGTTGGTTTGTAAGAAATTGCCCGAACACTAAAATGGATGGAGATCATGACGGTGAGCCATGTGAAAATGATTCACGATGGCATTAGAAGATCAGGCTTTAAGCCTGATCTTCATCGCAGAATTTTAAAAATGCTTTAAGACCTGGGCCTTGATATTTTTGGCGATGTACCAGCATATAAAGTGGACGGGTCAGTTGCCAAAATGGTGTATCTAAAATAACGAGTTGACCTTTCTCACTTAAAGGTTCAATCGCTAATCTAGAAATACAAGACATTCCTAAGCCACCTGCCACTATTTTCAAGATTGCTTCATTATGACCAAGCGTTAAGCGAATGTTGGCATCTGGTAGATCTTGCAAAATTGCATTATCAAAGACTTCACGCGTACCAGATCCTTCTTCACGTAAAATCCATTCTACATCATGAAAATCTTGAGGCGTAAGTGGACGATTTAAACGAGTTAAAGGATGATCTGGTGAACAGCATACTGCTAACTCATCATCACGCCAATGAATACACTGGAGTTGAGGTAAGTGACAAGAACCTTCAATTAAAGCTAAATCTAATTGGAACTGATTTACTGCTTCAATCATTTGGCGTGTATTACCCACTTGAAGTTGTAAATGTGCTTGCGGATGACGTTGTAAAAAGTTAGCCATTAAATCAGGCATTAAATAGTCGCTAATGGTTAAAGTCGCACCGATACGTAAATCGATACTTTGTAATTCACCCTTGGCAGCTTGTTCAAATGCTTCACAACGTCCTAATATTTCTAATGCTTGAGGAAGTAAAAAACGTCCAAGATCATTAAGCTGTAAGCGCTTACCTAAACGATCAAATAAAGGAGCACCTAAGCCGTCTTCTAAATCGGCTAAAGCCATACTAGCTGCACTTTGCGTCAGTCTGACCGCATCACTGGCTTTAGTAACGGTTCCTTCTTGGGCGACTGCTACAAAAACAGCCAACTGGCGTAATGTCATCCGCATGTTTAAAAAGCCTTAACGTTTAAAAGTATTCATTATTTCGGCTGTCATGCTAACATGAGCGCACTATTTCATGCCACGTTGAAATCATGTCAATTGAAAAATTTAGCGTAGAAAAAGTTTTATCAGTTCATCGTTGGACCCCAACACTTTTCAGCTTTACCATGACTCGTCCTTCGCATTTTAAATTTACCGCAGGTCAGTTTGCGCGTATAGGTTTAAAGGTAGGTGACGAACTGGTTGTCCGTGCTTATTCGGTGGTGTCTTCTCCATTTGATGAAACGCTAGAGTTCTTCTCAATTGTTGTACCAGACGGTGCTTTCACTTCGAATCTACAGCATTTGAAAGTCGGTGATGAGCTATATTTAGAAAAAATTCCCTATGGATACCTGACTTTGGCGCGTTATCAGCAACCTTTGCCGCATGATTTATGGTTATTAGCAACAGGTACAGGTTTGGCTCCATTTTTGTCGATGCTACAAGACTTTGAGACTTGGTCTAATTATCAAAAGATTAATTTGGTTTATAGCGTCCGTACTGCAGATGAATTGGCATATGTCGATCGTATTCAAGAGATTGCTGAAACGTTTGGGGAAGGGCATAACGGCTTTAAATTTATTCCTATTATTACCCGAGACTCATCAGCGCCGTTGCATGAGCGCTTACCGGTTTTAATCGAAAATGGTGAGTTAGAAAAAGCAGCAGGTCTGGAACTTAATTCAGCAACCAGTCACGTTATGTTATGTGGAAACCCACAAATGGTAGATGATACCAAAGAGGCTTTAAAACGCCGTGGTTTGACAATGAATCGTCGTGGTGAAGGAAATATTGCGGTAGAAAATTATTGGTAAAAACCGAAAATAAAATATTTTAAGAAAACTTTTATGGATATGTTTATTAATGGACAAACATATCCATAAATTCACGAATTTCTGAAATCGCGCTGTCGACATCTGTTGAAAGCCAAGTTGGTTCAAACAGACCTGCATAATATTCAAGACGATCTTGAGGAACAACCAAGCGAACAGGGCAGTCTTCTTCAAGTAAACGCCACGGTAAAATCGGGACTTCATTGTCCAGAAATACATTGATATTACGAATATCAACAATCATCGCATTAACACATTCTGGGAATGGCATGACCGAGAACTCTTCGGTACGGCGACGGAAATACTCAAGATCACCCCATTTTAACTGGAAGCTTGGTTTATTAAATTCAATAATACCAATGAGATGCTCATCTCTTGTTTGATGTAAATAACATTGATGTGTGACGTCAGTGTCGAGGTCAAGAGTTACGCTTTGCTGACGATACATCATAAAATTGAGTAGCTTTAAAACAAGGGGGCTTATTATAGCCTATTTTATAAAAAGTAAGCGCTAAAACATATTGTATTACAAATCGAGTTTTGAAGAAGGTAATGAATAAAATGAGATTATATTTTTAATAGTCAAAATTAATGTGGCTAAATTTTATACTAAATTTATTATTTTAAAAGTAGAGTTTTGCAAACCTAGTCACCTACGCATAATGCTTTTTCACACAATGCAACAAATCAAATTGTTATGATGATTATAAAGTTAATGATAATAGAAGAGGGGAAAGAAGATGCATGATTTTTCAAAACCACCTCATGTGACGAGTCCTGAAGAAACTGCGAAAAAAAGAAGATTGCCAGTTTATATTTTAATTATTGTTGGGCTTTTTCTTATTGCACTCATCGTCTACATGGTTGCTGATCATAGCAAAACGCCTAAAGAAGAAGGAGCTTTTCAACATGAGACCACACCACATGTCATGATGGGTAGTTCTGATTTGAAAAGTTACAAAGGATAGTAAGCCCAACAGTATATCTTGATAGAAAGCCTTTAGGATGTGCCCTGAAGGCTTTTTTTGCAATCTTTTGCATCAATTTGTTGTATTTATGCAGAAGGTTGTTGATTGAAAAATATTCAAAACATAAGGTGACATAGACCGCATTTATCGTCATTTTTTACAACTAACTGGTGTTTTTCATTTATTGATAACGCTGAAAAGAACATAACAATTGAGGACATAACAATATGAATGAATTTTTTAATGGGCCTCGCGGCGCTCAGTTTGATGCAATGTATTACTGGGATCAGTTTCATCCTATTTTGGCTGCAATTGTCATCTTACTGGTTGGCTGGATAATCGCTTTAGTGGTAGCAGCAGGGGTAAAAAAACTTCTGCAAAAATTAAATACCAATGCCAAATTATCTTCAGCTACAGGGCGTACTCCCAATATAGAAGGTCTGGTCTCCAAAGTCATATTTTGGTTTATTTTGATTCTTGCTGTTGTTGCTGCTTTAAATGTACTCAACATTAGTGGAGTAAGTGGTCCATTTAGCAATATGGTGAATCAGGTACTTGTTTACATTCCAAATATTATTGCTGCTGTGGTGGTTGGCTTTATTGGCTGGATAGTTGCTCGACTGGTGCGAGCAGGGATCACCAATGTGCTATCTAGAACGCAACTTGATGATAAATTAAGTAGTGAAGTGGGTGTAGGAGGAATCAGTCAGAATATCGGTGAAATTCTTTACTGGCTTGTACTATTACTTTTCCTTCCTATTGTTCTCTCAATCTTGGGATTAACAGGTTTACTTATTCCTGTTCAAAACATGGTGAATGAGGCGATTGCTTTCTTACCAAATATCTTCATTGCTGGTGTCATCGTTTTTGTTGGTTATATCTTGGCAAAAATTGTGCGTGGTATTGTTGAAGGTCTAATCAATAGCTTAGGTGTTCAAGCTCAAGCTGAAAAAATTGGTCTTTTCAAAAATTCAAATGTAGGCAAATTCTTAGGTTCATTTGTTTTTGCCATTATTATCATTACGACATTGATTGTGGCATTTGAAGCTTTGGGTATTCAGACCATTTCTCAACCAGCGACAGCAATGCTGAATGAAATCTTGCAAGCGATTCCAAACATTATTGCTGCTGGTTTAATTCTACTTGTTGCTTATATTGTTTCTCGTTTTGTTGGACGCTTGGTAGCTGAACTTATTGCAGGAACTGGTGTTGATGAAATTCCAGCAAAATTAGATGTACAACGCTTTTTAGGTCAAACTAAAGTCTCTGGTGCTGTTGGCTGGTTAATTGTGTTCTTTACCATGTTGTTTGCAGTTTCTGAAGCTGCTGACCGTCTTGGTTTTGAACAGATTAGTGGTCTAATCGCAATGTTTATCCATTTCGGTGCAAACATTCTATTGGGCGCTGTAATTTTGGTGATTGGTTTCTGGCTTGCAAATGTTGTGGCGAACGTAGTTCAACGTGGTGAATATAATAGTTCGCGTTGGTTAGGTAGTTTGGTTCGTGTCTTGATTATCGGCTTAGTTCTTGCGCTTGGTTTAAAAGCGATGGGTATTGCTGATTCGATTGTGAACCTTGCATTTGGTTTAACTCTAGGCGCAGTTGCAGTTGCTTTCGCACTTGCATTTGGTCTGGGTGGTCGCCAACCAGCAGAAAGATTGCTATCTGATTTGCTTGATAAAGCGAAAAAAGAAGCAAATCATCCAAATCCTTTATATCAACCACCTACTACAACAACAGCGAGTACGTCTTCAACTCCAACTTCATCAACTACGACAACTCCACCGTCAGCGGTTCCATCTGATGCAAAACCCGCAGATTCTGCACAGGTAAACCCAGCACAACCACCTGTAAATAAACCATTTGGCTCTACTGGTGAAAATGATGAAATTTAGTGAATGAACTAATTTTCAGATAAACCGTACAAAAAATCTTTGATTTTTGTGATAAGTTCGACCACTCTATATGAGTGGTCCTTCTGTCTTTGACAGCTATAAAAACAAATAAGTGAGGAAAATACGATGAAAAAACCTGGTCGTTTTTTAGCACCTGTTGTAATTGCTGGGATTACCGTTGGTTTTTTAGCAAGTGCTTATAAATTTGTATTTAGCAAATCTGACTCATCAAAACAGGCAACAACGCATACACGTGATGCTGAAAAATCATCAAGTGAGTCTAAAGCAGCAAATTAGCTTATTCCGCATTTAAACATATTGTGCTGCTGCATAAGCAGAAGACCAAGCCCATTGGAAGTTATAACCTCCTAAATGGCCGGTTACATCAAGTACTTCTCCAATAAAGAACAGTCCTTTCTGCTTTTTGCTTTCGAGTGTTTTAGATGAAACTTCGGTTGTATCAATTCCACCTAAGGTCACTTCGGCAGTACGGTATCCTTCAGTGCCTGATGGTTTAACCGAAAAACCATGTAACTGCTCGGCAATATACTCTAGCTGTGCATCACTAATATTACCAATCGCCGTTTCGCTATGCTCTGGCCATATGAGTTGTTGTAGCTCTTGTACAATACTTTTCGCGGTAAATTCGTTCAGAAGGGTACGCAATAAAACTTTCGGCTGTGCTTTCTTTTTGTCTTTTAAATAACTTGTTAAGTCTTGGCTTGGGAAAAAGTCAATTTTAAAACTTTCACCAGTATTCCAATAGTTAGAAAGCTGTAAGGAACTTGGTCCACTTAAGCCACGATGGGTAAATAATAACGCTTCAGTAAAGCTATTTTTTGAGTTGCTTAACGTAACATCTAAAGCATTGCCACTTAAGCGTGTGGTGACTTCTTTAATATGATCTGAAAAAGTAAATGGAACTAAACCAGCACGGGTTGGGAAAACTGTATGTCCAAATTTTTGTGCCAGTTCATAGCCAAAACCAGAACCGCCCAAAGTCGGAATGGATAAGCCGCCTGTAGCAACAACTAATGACTCACAGCTAAATCGACCTTGGTTGGTGTGTACAGAAAAACCGCCTTGTTCTAATGGGGCGATCTGTCCAACTTCACAATGGGTTTGAATTTCAACATTGTTGGTTTTATTACACTCACTCACCAACATCTCTAAAATTTCTTTAGCGCCGTTTAACGTAAATAATTGCCCGTGTTTTCGTTCTTCATAGGCAATTTTGTAGTCACATACCAAACCGATAAAGTCCCAGTTACTATAGCGTGACAGGGCAGAAATGACAAAGTGCGGATTATGAGAAATATAGTTGTCAGGCTCTACATAGAGGTTGGTAAAGTTACATTTCCCACCGCCCGACATTAAAATCTTTTTACCAATTTTGTTGGCTTTTTCTAAAATTAAAACCGAGCGCCCTCGTTTAGCAGCATGTGCAGCCAACATGAGTCCAGAAGCGCCTGCACCTAAGACAATGACATCGACATGACTGTTAGACATAAGAGATTCTCGATTAATCGTGAAAATTAAAAAGGGGCATATACTACCATGTCAGCACTTACTCGTGCTAAAGACATTTATTGCCGTAGAGAAAACCTTAACTAAAATGAGTAAATTATTGGTGCGATTTATTTCTTATATCTGCCTGTAAACCACCAGAATGAATAGCCAGAATACGAGTTCCTTCAGGAAAGTAATGATTCTTTATAAGGTCAAACAGACCGAACATCATTTTTCCCGTATAGATCGGTTCAAGAGGCACGGCATATTTCGCTTCAAAACTCTCAATAAATGCAAATAGTTCAGGTGACGTTTTGGCATAACCTCCGCAGCAATAAGCATCTGTCAGAGACCAATTCTGTTTTTTAGTCCACTGTTGAATTTCTTGTTGTAAAAAGTCACCTTTTAAAGCCGAAAACCCCATAACTTTTTGATGTGCTGAACTTCTTTCAATAAGACCTGAAATCGTTCCACCAGTTCCGACTGCACAGCAAATCACATCATATTGATCTAAGTCATATTGGCTGAGGATTTCCTGACAACCTTGAACTGCCAGTTCATTGGTGCCACCTTCAGGAATAATGAAAGTTTCAGGAAATTGAAGATGCAAATGTTGAAGATAGTTTTCATCATTTCTCAAATGATATTCATTGCGTGAGACAAAATGTAGCTGCATTCCCAAACTTTGTGCTTTTTCCAAAGTAGGGTTAAGAGGCTTATTCGCTAACTCTTCACCGCGAATGATTCCAATACTATGTAAGCCAAAAAGATGAGCTGCATAAGCAGTTGCAGCAATATGATTTGAGTAAGCCCCACCAAAAGTCAAAATAGTTGATAAGCCTTGTTGTTTTGCGGCAAGCAGATTGTATTTTAGTTTGAAAAATTTATTGCCCGAAATTTGAGGATGAATTAGATCTATCCTTTTAATGTCGAGATGAACAGATGAGGGGAGTTCAATGTGCTGGTAGGAAATCGGTTGGGCAATGTGATCAAACATTAGAAATTGAGAAAAATAATGAATGATCACATTGTAGCTTTTTAAAGAGAACTTTAAAAAGCTGATTAAGAACTTGTGTCGACAGAAGTAATTACTGACATACCAGGACGTAAGTGTTCCATTCCTTCCTGATTTGGGTCGATGGTGATGCGTACAGCTATGCGTTGCACAACTTTAGTAAAGTTGCCTGTCGCATTGTCTGGTTTTAACACACTGAACTCTGAACCTGCAGCAGGTGAGATTTGCTCAACATGGCCTGTAAATTTTTTGTGGTTCATGGCATCGACAGTAAACCATGCTTTTTGACCAATTCGCATATTGGCAATTTGGGTTTCTTTAAAGTTAGCAATCACCCAAGTTTGCTGTGGAATTAAGTAGAGTAACTGTGAGCCTGCCGCGACATATTGTCCAACACGAGGGTTTACTTCACCCAGTTGACCATCCATTGGAGCAACAATAACGCTATAGTCTTTGGTGGTCTGTGCTTGGTCTAACTGTGCTTTAGCACTTGAAACTTGTGCTTCTAAGCCAGCTTCTGCGACCTGTGCGGTTTTCAAAGCCTCTTTAGCAACTAAAACATTCGCTTCTGCTTGTTTCAGTGCTGCAAGGTTATTTTCAGCATCGGCCGCGGCTTTATCTTGCTCAGATTTAGAGGCTGCACCACTATTTCCTAGCTGTTGGTAACGTCTAAGCTGTGCTAAAGAGAGTTCGTATTGAGCTTTTGCTTGATCGACTTTAGCTTGCGCCGCCACAATATCAGCTTGTTTCTGAGCAATGGATTGGGTTTGGTTGGCTAAAGTATTTTTAGCTTGTTCAACCCCAGAAGCTGCCTGAGTTACTTTTTGGTCATAAGTGGTTGCATCAATGTGCATGAGCACTTGACCCTTTTTAACGTGATCAAAGTCTTTGACTAATACATCTTTAACGTAGCCATTAATTTGTGAAGATAAAATCGTAGTTTTACCTTTGACATAACTATTGTCAGTTTGCTGGACACTCGTTGCAAAAGGACCAATCCTCCATGCCCATAAAATTACTAAAATACCGATAATAAGGACTCCCAACATCCAGAACAGAGTTGAGCTTTTTGTCGGAATCAATTTACTTGCAGGTGCAGGTGCAGGTGCAGGTGCAGGTGCAGGTGTTGGCTCGTTGGCAGGAACCTGAGCAGGTGATTGTTCCGGTTTGTTTTGATCATCTGACATATATCAATCTCAATTTCTATTTCATCAATAACAAAAGCCTTTAAGGACGGCTAATTCCTCTACGTTGTAGATATTTACTACGCGCAATGTTAAATCCACCCCATAAGAGCAGTGCGATAGCAAAAATACCGTTTAACGCAATAACATCATTGTAGGCGCGCACTTGGGCTTCACGGGTGACTACTTGATTGAGTGTGCGCATGGCCTGAGTCGTTTGTAATGCCGGGTCATTTGTTGTGATGGCTGCACTACGTTGATAGGTGGAGAGCCTTTGAGAAACTAACGGATCTGATTGTTCTAAATCTTTAATAATCTCGACTTGATAGTTTTGTGTGCGGTGTTGTTGATAGGTCGAGAAGAAAGAAGACCCGACAAGGCCACCAAAGGTTTGAGTTGCAGAAAACAAGACAATAAAAGTCACCACATACGAAGGGCCTTTAGCCAAAGTTTGTGCGAAACCAATGAGCAGTAAAGGTCCAATAAACAAACCACCTGCGAAGCCTACTAAGAACTGACTTGCAAAGAAGTTCACAGGCCGAACATCACTGGTTAAGTGGTAATCTAGTCCGCATGCAACCAGAATTAAGAACTCTGCGAAAAGTAAGTGGAAGATAATTCGTTCACGTGAAAAAGTCAGTGCACTAAACAGCGTTCCGCTTAAAATCCCGATGAATATCACTACATAAAGCGGTACAAACTGATCAGGCCCCATTCCCATAGCTTTTAAGAAATTAACCGCAGCATAGCTTTGCTCTGACATTAGAAGTCGAATAGCAAAAGCACCAAAAATAAAGCGTAAGGTCGAAGCAGTACCTAGCCAACGTGTCATAATTAATGGATTGGCTCGATAGTGTTCATAGAGCAAACCAAGAACAACCAAACTAAAGCCAGCAATTAAAACGTAAGCAAGCCATTCACTGTTAAACCACCATAAAATTGGGCCTTGTGTAAGCACAATACATAAGCATGCAAAACCAGGAGCCAGTAAAGCAAAGGTAAAGAAATCCTGCTTCTCAAATACATAAATACGTAAGCTTCGTGGTAGTTTCAATGAAACAACCATGGCTAAACAACAAAGTGCTAAACCTAGCTCAAAGGTGTAAAGAACAGACCAACTGTCTGTACTCACAAGAAATGGAGAAATAATCCAAGCGACGGGAACCCCTAACTGCTGAAAACCGAAGGCAATATATATACCTTTTGCCATGTCTGCTTTTTTAAAAGCTTGCATGGTGTAATACATACCTAAAGAGCTGAGAGGTGCACCCGCTAAACCCGCTACAACTCGAGCAAACAGAGCCATTTCGTAGGTATGCACAAAAATATGTAAAACCAGCACGGCAATAAAAATAACCAGTCCTATTTCCGAAAATACTCTCAGACCATACTGTTGCCGGGCTTTAAACAAAATCAGGTTTGAGCTGACATTTGCCATGACATAAGCAGCAGGTAGCCAAGCAGCTTCGGAAGGCGTCAGTCCATATTCACCTTGAATTAAAGGTAAATTTGCCGTAATAAAACCATTACTTAAACTTGCCGAAAGGGCTATAAATAAACCAATAAAAAAGTAAATAAACCGCTTAGGTACAGAGTGTGCAATTGCTGCTGGTGAACCAGGCAAAGTCGGTTGCTCGTCTGGTGTCCAGTCGGGTGGTGTTTCTAAATAACGAGGCGTTTTACTCATTCTATCCCTCGAATTTTTGTACTTGAATACCATTAAATAGTAATTCAATTGCTCGTTTTGCTAAGCGAGTCTGTTCTTCTGGCTCATGTCCTTGAAATGAAGAACCTAACATTGCAGTGACCATTGCATAGTCATTGGCAGTGAGATCAGCTCGGCACAGTTTTTGTTCTATCGCATTTTCAATCAGTGGGTTAAGTGCATTATTTCGCCGTTCATAAATTTTTAACATAATTGGATCTTGTCGATCAATCACTCTCCAAAAATCTTGCAAAATTGCAAGTTTAGGAAGTTGTGCAATATGTCCTTCAATTAAACGAAATAAACCATCTTCGAATTGTTGAAAATGAGCAGCTTTTTGCTCTAGCTGTGTAATTGCACGCTCTAAAAGGGCGCTAATTAAAGCCTTACGATCACAAAAGTTGCGGTAAAAAGTTGCTCTACCTACACCTGCATGGTCAATCACAACCTGTAAGGGGACATTAATGCCATGAATACGAAAACATTCTTCGGCAGCATTGAGTAATTCATCCCGATTATGGGCAGCAATTTTTTGGCGGGTACTCATGTTCTTGGTTTGAGAGTTTAAAGACCGATATATTTAACGGACATTTTTGTCCGTTGTGAAGATATAAATTGTAAAAACATGAAAATTCAATTTTCACCATTTATATGTTTTCCATTTTTATATGTGACATAAAAAGCTGTTAGAATACCGCGCAATTGCGTAATGCTAGGTCAATACAATGTTTGAGTCCCTTATTCCTCTTTTTTCAATTGCGATGGCATTGATGCTTGGAGCAATAAGTCCTGGGCCAAGCTTTATTTACGTAGCACAAAATTCAATTTCTAAATCACGTAAACATGGTTTGTTTACAGCTTTAGGTACAGGTACAGGCGCAGCTCTTTTTGGTTTTCTAGCTGTTATGGGGTTGCAGGCAGTTTTATTAGCAGTGCCTTCCGCTTATTTAATCTTAAAAATTGGTGGTGGGCTGTATTTGCTTTGGCTGGCTTTTAAAATTATTAAACACGCTAAAGAACCAATTGCCATGGAAAATGATGGCAAATCAAAAATGACCTATAAACAGGCATATCGTTATGGCCTGATTACTCAGTTAAGCAACCCGAAAATTGCAGTCGTTCTAGCGAGTGTATTTACTGCTTTATTGCCAAAAGAAATTCCAAATTACTACTACGTTGCATTGCCAGTGATTTGTTTTATGATTGATGCAGGGTGGTATTCATGTGTTGCAATGCTGCTCTCTTCAGAGAAGCCTAGAACAATGTACTTAAAAGCAAAAACTGGCGTTGACCGAGTGGCTGGAAGCATTGTGAGTTTGTTGGGTTTAAAATTAATTTTCTTCAAATGATAAGCTTTAATTAAAATATCTAAAAAAATACAAAGCCAGCTATTTAAAGTCTGGCTTTATTTTTGAGTAAAATATATACAAATTAAAATATCTTTTTTTATACTTAAATATTTAAAAAGTGGTAACTTAATAAATAAAACAAAAAGAAATGAGGATCACGTTATGAAAAAACTAATGGTGAGCATTTCTGTAGTTTTTCTCATCTTAACTACAGGGTGTGAGATGAAAACAATGAGTAAGCCACAACCAGCAAATGAGCGGACCATGAGCATTGTTGGTACACCTGTCCATGAAAAAGATTACAAAATTTCTGATTTACAAGCCAATAATCATGAGCAATCCAACTATTAAGTTACTCACGGCTTGCATCACTTACTGCATTTTAAATGTAGTAAGTGCATGTGAGCCTGCATCTTTGGATTGGAAGCTTTTTCAGGAAAAATATGATTTAAATCATGATGGAATGTACAGCTTAAAAGAATTTGAACGTGTCCAAGATTTCTACCCATATAACTGGCCTACGGATAAGCGTTTTCAGGGAGAGAATAAGCAAACAGAGCTATTTCATTATTTAGATGAAAATAAGAATGGCTATTTAACAAATGAAGAGTTGGGCAATATACACGTTTTATTTAGTAACCCTTGCGAAGGGCGGCCTTGGTTATAATTTAAGCCTTCTTATAGATGTCTCTAGAAAATTTATAGTTAAAAAAAGCTCCCAAGTTAGGGAGCTTTTTTATTAAGGCAAATTAAGAAACTTTATCGCCAGGTTTCGCACCGCTATCTGGTGAAATAATGAAAATACCTTCACCATTTCCGGCAGCAAGTACCATACCATTTGAAATACCAAAACGCATTTTACGTGGTGCAAGATTCGCAACCATAACAACCAATTTACCTTTTAGGTCTTCTGGTGCATATTGACTACGAATACCACTAAATACGTTACGTGGTTCAGCTTCACCTACGTCTAACGTCAATTGAAGTAATTTATCTGAACCTTCAACTGTACCTGCTTCAAGTACTTGAGCAACACGTAAGTCAACTTTTAAGAAATCTTCAATACCGATAATTTCAGCTTCACCCACTGCCGGAGTAGGCACTGCTTTTTTCTCGGCAGATTTCTCTTTTTTCGTTGCCGCTTTTGTTGCTTCTGGAGCAGGAGCACCTAAAGACTCTTTAGAAGCATCAACCATAGCTGCAACAGCTTTTGGATCAACACGTTGCATAAGTGGCTGGAACTGCGCAATCTCATGGCTTACAAGAATTTGTTTGCGTGACTCGAAATCGAAGCTTTCAAGTTTTAAGAAATCTTGAACTTGTTGAGCTAAAGTTGGCAGAACTGGAGCCAAGTACACCGCGAGTTGACGGAATAAGTTGATACCCACAGAACATACATCAAGAACTTGTTGCTTTTGACCTTCTTGTTTCGCAAGTGCCCAAGGTTTTTTCTCATCAATATATTGGTTTGCACGGTCAGCAAGCGCCATAATTTCACGGATCGCCGTAGAGAATTCACGTGCTTCATATGCTTTAGCAATTGAATCGCCCGCATCAATAAAGCTTTGTACTAACTCAGATTCTGTACATTCAGCAGATAACATATTGTTAAAGCTACTATTGACGAATTTTGCACAGCGGCTAGCAATATTAACGACTTTACCGACTAAGTCTGAATTTACTTTTTGAACAAAGTCATCAAGGTTCAAGTCAGAATCTTCAACCTTATCTGAAAGTTTAGAGGCAAAGTAGTAACGTAAATATTCTGGGTTTAAATGCTGTAAATATGTCTCGGCCTTAATGAAAGTACCACGTGACTTAGACATTTTTTGTCCATTTACAGTCAAGAAACCATTTACGAACAAGCCTGTTGGAGTGCGATAGTTTGCACCTTCAAGCATTGCAGGCCAGAATAAAGCATGGAAATAAACAATGTCTTTACCAATAAAATGATAAACATCGTTTTGGCTGTCTTTTTTCCAGAAATCATCAAAGTTTAAATCTGGGCGTTTAGTTTTGATGTAGTTTTCAAAACTAGACATATAACCAATTGGGGCATCTACCCACACATAGAAATATTTATTTGGTGCGTCTGGAATTTCAAAACCAAAATATGGTGCATCACGAGAAATATCCCAGTCTGCTAAACCAGCTTCAAACCACTCATCTAACTTGTTCGCAATTGAAAGTGGTAAGCGACCTTCATCACGCGTCCATTTTTGTAAATATTCAGAGAAGTTTGGAAGTTTGAAGAAATAATGGTCTGATGATTTTTCAACTGGTGTTGCACCACTTAAAGTTGAACGCGGGTTAAGTAACTCTGTTGCATTATAAGTTGTACCGCAGACTTCACATGAGTCGCCGTATTGATCTTCTGACTTACATTTCGGGCAGGTACCCTTAATGAAACGGTCAGATAAGAACATCCCTTTTTCTGGGTCAAATAATTGAGTTACAGGGCGAACTGCAATATTTCCAGCTTCACGGTTTTTAATGTAGATATCTGTTGAGCGTGCTTTGTTTGCATCGCTATGTGTTGAATCGTAATGATCGAAATGAACGCCAAAACCGTCAAAATCACGAATGTGTTCTTTTTGAACATTCGCAATTTGCTCTTCTGGGCTAATACCATTCGCTTCGGCACGTAGCATAATCGCTGTACCATGAGCATCGTCCGCACACACATAAGTCACATCATGACCCATTGCCCGCATGGCACGAACCCAGATATCTGCCTGGATGTAACCGAGTAAATGACCCATATGAATTGGACCATTCGCATAAGGGAGGGCATTAGTGACTAAAATTTTACGCACGGATCTCATTCTCTCATTCGTATTTATAAGGTGGAAGATTTTAACTGATGAGTGAAGAAAAACAAAGCATGAGAAGGATTGCTTCATAAGGGGGGCGAGTGCAAGACAAGAGCTAAGCTTGAGTAGTTGGATAAGCAAAGATTAATAATCTTTGGCTACAAGCAAGGGGAAGCAAAACATATTTTAAGTTAAAAGTTATTTCTCTTTAGAAAAGATAAACAAATCAAAAAATATTTGAATCTTCCTGTATTGTCTTTGTTTCAAATTGCAGTTACGGTCAGAAAATAAGTCATAACGATGTATAACTATTAACTTACTTCAGGTAATTTTTTTAATTAACGATGAGGATAACAACGATGACTACTGAAAATAAATTAGATGAATTAAAGGCAAAAGCGGCAGATGCAAAAGTAAAGGGTGAGAAAGCTTTGGACGACCTAAAGGAAAATGTTAAAGAGAAACAGGCCGCTGCAAAAGATGCTGTTGAAGATAAAGTAGATGAATTAAAGTCAAAGGCAGCAGATGCAAAAGCACAAGGTGAAAAAGCCTTGGATGATTTGAAGGACAATGTAAAAGAAAAACAGGCTTCTGCAAAAGATGCTGTTGAAGATAAAGCCACTGATTTGAAAGGCAAACTTGATGATGCTCAGCATAGTCTGCAAGATAAGTTTGATCATTTACGTACTGAAGCGGCCCATAAGCTTGATGATGCTAAAGCCAAAGCCGCAGAATTGAAGGAAGAAGCTGCATCAAAACTTGATGAGTTAAAAACCCAAGCAACTGCAAAGTTTGATGAATTGAAGAAAACAGCAACAGATAAACTGAATAAGTTAAAAAATCACGATTCTGCTGAATAAGCTGATTTAAACTAAAATCCGTGCTGCTCACTCAAATGTTGAGGCTTTAAAATTAGCAATTATTCATTTCGAGTTGAGCGAGTACGGACCAATACTGTTACACTAGCTCCAATAAGCTGTAATGATCTGTTTTTGGAGTAAACAATATGTCTTGGCTTTCTTCATTAAAGTCTGTTTTTTCACCGGCACAAGAAGTGAAAGAAGATGAAATCCAAACCGTACTCCAAAATTATTTGCTACCCCATTCCAAAGATGCCTTAAAAGAGCGCATTAGTCAGCTTCAGGTGCAAGGTCGAGTTCTACAACTCACCATTAATACATTTCCTGATGAAAAAGAGCATCTGCAGCAAATTCATGATGAATTAGCCGATGCCTTAGAAAAGTGTGGTATTGAAGAACTTAATTTGCATGTAGTTCAGCAAAAGCGCCCAGCACAAGAAAGCGCAGGTCAAGGTTGTTCATCTAAAGTATCGAAAGAAAATTCGAACTTACCACCAGTAGTTGATGCTTCAACTAAATCTGCACCTGATCCAAACAATCCACCGATTCAAAAAGCTGCTCCTCAACAAAGAGATGTTCCAGCTCATCCTCGAATTAAGAACGTTATTTTGGTTTCATCTGGTAAAGGTGGTGTTGGTAAATCGACCACTACGGTCAATTTAGCGCTTGCCTTACAAAAAATGGGTCTCAAGGTTGGGGTATTAGATGCCGATATCTATGGCCCAAGTATTCCAACCATGTTAGGTAATGCTGGCAAAACACCTCTTATTGAAAGTGAAAATTTTGTACCTTTAGATGCATACGGTATGGCTGTACTTTCTATTGGACATCTCACTGGTGATAACAATACACCTGTCGCATGGCGTGGACCGAAGGCAACAGGTGCTCTAATGCAATTGTTTAATCAAACACTTTGGCCAGATTTAGATGTATTGATGATTGATATGCCGCCGGGTACAGGTGATATCCAACTCACACTTGCACAGCGTATTCCTGTGACTGGCTCAATTATTGTGACGACTCCGCAAAATGTTGCTTTATTGGATGCCACCAAAGGAATTGAGTTGTTTAATAAAGTTGGTATACCAGTATTAGGCGTCGTCGAGAACATGTCGACTCATATTTGCTCGAATTGTGGCCATGAAGAACAAATTTTTGGTATTGGTGGCGGTGATAAGCTTTCCGAGCAATACCATATTCCATTATTAGGTCGTTTACCTTTAAATGCTCAAATCCGTGAGCATGCTGATGAAGGTAAACCGAGTGTCGTAGCAATGGATGATGCAGCTGATAGTTATATTGAGATTGCTAAAGCAGTCTGGCAACAGATTGAGAAAATCCCTCAACGCACACGTGATGATAAGCGAATCTTTTGATTCATTTGACCCGACTTTAAGTCGGGTTTTTTTATTGTTCGGTTAAAAGTAAAATTTAAATTACTGAATCTAAATAACAAAGCTAATCTTGAAATTGGCATGTAGATTGCTAGTTTATGCTTTTAAAAAGAAATAGGTGAAAAATGCAATTTAAATATACTTTGGGCGTCATCAGTTTATGTAGTGCGGTATTTTTAATGGGATGTAATGATGACAACTCAACTGTTTCACAAACATCGACAGTTGAAGAGCAGAAACAGAAACTACAGCCGATTATTATTCAAGGTGCTCTACCTGTAGAATCGCAACAGATGGCAGCTAAATTACAGAATGTGACTGTTGAAAATGTTGGTGGATGGACCTTTTGGAAAGGAACACACAATGGTTATCCAATGATTATATCCAAAACACGTATGGGTATGAGTAACTCTGCTGCTGCAACAGCTTTAGCCATTGAGCGTTATAAGCCGATTGCAATTATTAATCAGGGGACATCAGGTGGACATGACCCAGATCTACATGTCTACGATATTGTTTTAGGAAAGTACGCAACTAATATTGGTGCATTTAGAACACCTAAACAACCCTTAGGAGCTGGATCAAATTCACTCACTTGGGTTGAAGCATTTGATGTTTTACCAACCGATGAGTCTGATCCCGAACCGATTGCAATTCGCAAATTTGAAGGCGATAAAGAGTTATTAATGGCGGCCCATAAAGTTCGTTATGACAAAGGTCAAGTAGTTGAAGGAACGATTGGATCAGCAGATGTTTGGAATAATGAATTGGATCGTATTCAATTTTTCCATCAACGTTATGGTACCTCTGTTGAGGAAATGGAAGCAGCATCAGTTGCACAAATTGCAAGTCAGTTTAATGTTCCTTTCTTAGGAATTCGAATTTTATCTAATAATATTACCAATAATGGCGCATATGACCCAGGTACTGGAGAGGCTTGCCAAGACTATGTGCTTAATGTGGCAGAAGAATATATGAAATCTAAACTACCAAAATAATAATTTAACTCTATGCAAGAAGATGGGTTCTTAAAGGGCATCTTCTTGTTTTTTATAACCAGGTCGACTTTTCCAATTTCGAATGACCATCCAACGCCAAAAAACTTCAGTCACTATATAAAGTATGATTGCAAATACAAATGCTTCAACTACAAGCCCTGACATTAAGATTTTGGCGAGACTGAAATCTATATGACCATGACCAAAGTGAGTAATCCACCTAGAAATTTGATGCAGTACACCTAAAAGCATCTTTTTATTGATCATATGTACATGATAAATATGTGAACCAAACCAGAACCCAGTATATAAAATGGGAACTAATGTGAGAGGGTTGCTGAGCCAAGCGAGCATTAAGCTAATAGGCAAATTCACTTCAAATAGCAATACTGCCATCACAATAAAGACACTATGAAATGGAATAGGCAGTAAACCGAAAAATGTTCCTACAAAAACGGCTCTTGTAATTGATTTACGGTTGACATACCAAAGCACAGGATTAAGGGTTTTTTTCCCAAAAATCCTTAAAAATTTCATATTTGAAACTTTCTCTGGAGAAGGAAGCCAAGACTGAAAAAATTGCTTTGCCATAATCATAGGATAGTAGAGTCTGGTGACTCATATAAACACAAAAAAACAATATATTAATTGAAACTTATTGAAAGCTTAAAAATTAAACTTACTGCAGTAATAATTCATTATAGATCTTTTCTAGGTAAAAATAGATTTTAAATAAAAATACTTATATTACTTAATACAATTTGGTACGCAAAGTTCAACAACTGACTGCTAAGTTTTTTAGATTAAAATTTTTAAAAATTACCTATCCTATTGTTTAATATTGATTTTAAAATATGGAATGTTAACTTTTTAAAAAATTGTCTTACAATTAGATTTTGCCTTGGCGAGAAATATCTATTAATCTGAAATGACTACATTGTGAGGTCATTCAATGATTTCATGGCTATTTATTGGCTTAGTTGCCACAATTTTACTTACCCCAGGCCCAACCAATACTTTACTCGCATCGTCAGGAATACAAGTAGGTCTTAAGAAGTCTGCGAAATTAATTCCGGCAGAAGTTCTTGGATATGTAATTTCTATTTCAGCTTGGGGAATGTTAATTGGGAAGGTATCCGCAACGCTTCCTTTCTTACCTCCTATGCTTAAATTGCTAAGTGCTTGTTACATCATTTTTTTAGCTATTAAATTATGGCATACAGCCAATCAGCAATTTGAATTAGATCAACCAACTATTCGCCCGCGTGAATTGTTCTGTGCAACTTTACTCAACCCTAAAGCATTACTTTTTGCTTCAGCGATTTTTCCTGTTACCGCATGGACTGATTTTCATATTTATTTCATTCATATGCTGGCTTATTTAGCGTTAATTACACCGATTGCATTGTTCTGGATTTTCTTGGGATCAATTTTGACAGGCAATAAAGTACGTTGGTTAAATCAATCGAATTTACAAAAAACAGCCTCGCTGATCTTAGTGAGTTTCTCAATTCCGATTAGCTATTCTGCTTTATTAAACCTTTAAAAGTCTTACTGAGCTATTCTTATCGAGAAGAGTAGCTCAAGCATTGTTTTCATAATTGCTTTTTTACGTTAAAGTACGTCGCAATCAATGAAATTACCTTTTGGATAGAAAATACATGGCTATTAAGTCTGATCGTTGGATTCGCGAAATGAGCGAAAAACACGGCATGATTGAACCTTATGCAGAGAATCAAGTCCGTTTTGATAAGAATGGCGAAAAATTGATTTCTTACGGGGTCTCTAGCTATGGTTATGACGTACGCTGTGCCCGCGAATTTAAAGTTTTCACTAACGTACATTCTGCAATTGTTGATCCGAAAAATTTTGATGATAAAAGTTTTATCGACATTGAGTCTGATGTTTGTATTATTCCACCAAACTCATTTGCTTTAGCACGTACAATTGAATATTTCCGTATTCCGCGTAATGTTTTGACTGTATGTCTTGGTAAATCGACTTATGCACGCTGCGGTATTATTGTCAATGTGACGCCTTTAGAACCAGAATGGGAAGGTCACGTGACTTTAGAATTTTCAAATACTACGAATTTACCTGCACGTATTTATGCAGGTGAAGGTGTAGCACAAATGTTGTTCTTTGAGAGTGATGAAGTTTGTGAAACGTCTTATAAAGACCGTGGTGGTAAGTACCAAGGTCAAACTGGCGTGACACTTCCTAAAACCTAAGTTGTTTTTAATTTAGATTAAATTCTAAAAATGGGTCACTTTAAGTGGCCTATTTTTGTTGAAAAGTAAAGAAACTGGCATTCATCGGAATATTAATAAATGAACGTTTTCTTTTGTAAAAAATGATATAAAATGATCAATAATTGATTTGTTTCTTTGAGTTGTATCACACAAATTAAAAGAAACTAGATCGTAAATATCGGCGTTTTCTTCATGTATTTAATTTAAGGTTAAAGCAAGAGAAGCCAAATAAAAAGAAATCAAATTAGATTATGCCCCCAAGGATACGGAGGTCGGTCATGCGACAGTTTAAGTCCCTTCATGTAGCTATTCTAGCACTTGGAAGTTTATGCTTTTCTTCTGCTTATGCTGGTTCTACCTTAGTTCCAATGTCAGATGCTGAGTTGTCAGCTACTCGTGGCCAAGCCTTGATGAGTATGTCTTATATTGCGCCTACCGATGCTGCAAGTAATTCAAGTACTAATGGAAACATGGGATTCTATCGACTTGCTCTAGATGCTCAATTAGAACTGAATGCCAACATTAAAAAATTACAATTAGGTTGTGGTGGTGTCAATGGAGCAGGGGCATGCGATATCGATATTGATTACTTGAGCTTAAGTGGTGGCACTGTCGATAGTACTAGTGCAGAGCGAGCTGCGTCATCTGCTGTTATTACCAACCCATTTTTAGAGTTTGCGGTTAAAAACCCAAATTCAGCTTCTACACGTGAAATACAGGGTTTCCGATTAAGTGCTAAATCTCTTTCTGGACTACTTACTTTTGGTTTACAAAATGGTGATGCTGCAAGTGGTATTAATTCTTTAAGTGGGTATATGGTAACTAAACCAACAGGCGGAACTGTAACCACAAATCCTTATTATGGTATTACCCAAGATGAGACAAATACGGCAATTACTGGCCAGGCAACAGTCTTAGGTAAACTATATACAGTTCCATTTACATCTACTGGTTATAATCTGAACTTGGGTGGGGGGAGTGGAACCCTATCTATGGGACAGCAAATTATTACAGGTAAACGTATTAATACTGCAAACTTAAATGCAACTGCAACTGTTGGTGGTATAGCTATTACTGGAACTCTAGATGCAACCGCTTCTGTATTAGGACTTCCTATTCCAATTTCAGGTAATGTAACTGGGACAGTAAATAATTTAGATGTAAATGTAGCTATTAAACAAAGTTTGGGTTATTTCCATGCCGCGCAATTAAATGGATCGGCTGGTTATTTATCTGTGCAAGGTGTGAATATTTTGTGGCCAGAGGCAGCCTCTACTGCTCAAACAGGATGGTGGTTAGAGCTTACTAATCCAATTGATATTGGTCAAATTACTCCTGCTGGCAGTGTTGATATTGCGCTTTCCACCATCGTGGATGCGTTAGGGCAGGTAAGCAAGTATTTAGATAAAAATCCTGTAGATTGTGGATTTTTAGCAAGCAGTTGTTTAATTGCAGGAAATCTTCCTGTTGGAACGGTTGATTTGACTGGTAAAACACCTGCTTCTATGACATTAACTAATGTTGTTTTACAAAAACAGACTTTTTCTTCTAACTGTTATGGTTCTTTAAAATTCTGTTAATTGCGGTAATTCCATTTGTTATTTTTCATTCATCGGAAAAATGTATTTTTGTTCATTTCATTTTGCATTTGAGTAAATATTCAGCATAATGGAAATGTGGAAAGGTTGGCAATTTTTTAGAGTTTGCCCCCTGTGAGATGAAAAAGGAAATAATTTCATCTCACATCAAGGACTGTTAAAGAAAAAGAAATATGGTGCACGGCATCGTATAAAACAGGAAGGTCACGATGACTACACTTAATTATACGGTCAGTTTTCAAAAAACCGTTTTAGCAAGTTTAATTGGACTTTGTTTAAGTCAATCAAGTTTTGCTCTTGAAGAACTTTCTGATGCTGGTTTAAGTGAAACTACGGGTGAGGGTATTGCAATATTACCCCAAAATGCATTTATGGTATTCCGTGGTGCTGGCCCCAATGAATCTGTAAATCAAATTATTACCGACCGTAGTAAAGATACAGGCTATATTAACTATGTACCTGTTGGGCCCTTAAGTGTTGCAGCTGCTGATACCAGTGGTAATGGCTCTGTTGGACCTGAAGATAAAGCTGTCGGAAAAGCAGATATCTTTCTTTATGGCTTAGCCCTTTCTAAGTCAGATGGTGATGCAAACTCGCGTATTGCCAATACTGCAACCGCAGCAGCGATTTCAAGTTGGGGAACAGGTGCTAACCCTTGGGTATTTAAAGTAAAAACTGCAAATAATATTCCTAACTTTAGCACTACAGATAGTGGTGGTTATCCTGTTACATATTTATCTTTGGAGGCTCCTTTATATCAACCTACGATTGATGGTGCAGCGGGAGCAGATGCATATAATTTAAAATTAGGTTTATGGGCTGATGCATTTGTACGAAACCCTAATATTGTGGCAACTACAAATGGTTCTTTAGCACAATTTCAATATGGCGATAGTAATGGATTAATTGGTACCAGCATTGATACAAGTCGTGCGAACCGTTTACGGTTACAAGGTATTCTAAATGGCTTTAGTCTAAATGGTAGCCAGATTAGTATGTTCCAAACGCTAGGGGGAGCAACTACTGCAGGTGGAATGAGTCCTTTTTATAATAATACTTTGGGAATGTCTGGCTTAGTACGCTTAAATACGGGTGATAGTAAGAATACAAGTATTGTGACTGAAAATATTACGAGTCAAAGCCAAACCTATGCAACGAGCGCCAATAATGGTTGGCAAACAGTACATGCTGGTGCAAATTCAACTTTAAGTACAAGCAGTAGTGGGGACTGTGGTAATAGTGGTACAGGAAGCTTTAGTACACTACGTGGCTGTCGCTACTATGTAGAAAACCGCACCAGAACAGATACAAAAACCTCAAGTAAAACTCGAAGCGCTTTTAATGATACTAGTAAAGTCTTACGCTTGAGCACCCGTGAAACATCAGATTCACCAAACGCATCAAATAATTTATATACACCAGCGTTAGACTCTAGTGGCGCTATAGCACCAAAGTTTGCAGATACTGAAGGTTTATATTTATACAATCCAAATATTAACTTGGTCTTAGGTAATTTATATCAACCCCTTATTTTAGGTTCTGATGGTAAAAACTTTAGTATAGAAATTGCACGAATTGCCAATAAGCCGGAAATATATAAACAGATTTACACCGATTACACTGGCGCTGATGCCACATATAAAGGCTCTACTTGTAACGTTTATTCTTGTGCAAACCCAACGCACAGTAGTATCGCAATTGGGACAGTTTACAGCCCTGATAATGGGAAAACATTATTAGCAGATACAAGTGAAGGTGCAATTGGAGTTTCATTTGGGCGCTTAATTTCAACAGGTACACAGGTTTCAGGAACTTCTGCTGGTAGTCTAGTGTCATTGACTAATTCTGTGTCTGGAACGACCTCTGCAACTATGACAGAAGTTCGATATAAGCAAAGACAACAAAATACTCAAATATGGAATCAAACCTATAGTTGTGGTTTGTTTAATACAAATTGTGGTTATAAAACAGCTGGTTATTTATATCAATGGGAATATAATCAAGGAACAGGTTCTTGGGTCATTACAAACCCAACTGCTAAACCAGCTGATGCAGCGAAATGTTCTGGTGCATTAGGATGTACGAGTACATCAGGTTCAACCCCAATGTATGGTACTACTTCAAACCGTGACTGGAGTAACGCGTCTATTCCTTGGTTGACTTCACGAAATGCTGTAGTCAACGATTTAATTGGAAGTAGTAATGGTACGACTGGCTATGTAATTCCAACTGCGAATCAGGCCCCTGCATTAAACAACATTACTCCTCTGAACAATTTAGGTTCTGCTGTGGTAGATGGCTTACTCATTCAGCATTTAAAACTCACCACAAAAGGTCTATAAGAGGAGGATAATGCGATGAAAAAAATAACTGCTTTACTCCTTACTCTGTGTGCAACGGCGACTCATGCGGAGTTACAAACCTTGGATAATGATGCTTTACAGGCGATTAATGGCCAAGCTGGTGCTGATTTATCTTTAATGCTCAATTTAAACCAAACCAGTAACGGTATATTTGATAATGGTAGCGGTGGTGTTTGTGAAAACGTTGAGTTCTGCCATATTGGATTAGCAATTAATAAACGTTTTGTGCAAGCAGATGCGACTAAACCAAGTGGTTGGGCCGAAAATAGTGATAGTGGTAATAAACTTTGGTTAGTATTTAAAGGTGTACAAGGAACTTTAAATATTCAAAAAATGGGTTTGGATGGTGCTGATTTAAAGTATCTTGATAAAACCAATACCGAAATTATAAAACCTGCGATTCAACTTAGTTTTAGTGCAGCACAGCCGATTTTAATCCGTAACTTTGGTTTTAACGCGTTATCTATTGAGCAAGATAACTTTACAAGCTCAACCACGACTCAAGGCTCAAGTACCAATATGTATGATTATGCATATTTCAAAAAGCCAACGTATGCGGCAACTGCAAATAGTGCAAATCAGCAAGTTGCAACGGCTACGCCTTCAGCCTATGACTATGGACGTGAAACAGGCTTTATGGGCTTAATGATGAACGGAAATTTGGCAATTCAAGGAAAAGTCATGGTGTTTAGCTGTGATGGTAGCCATCCCCGTTGTTAACGCTTAATGTAGATTTCAAAGGAACTGAAGTGATGAACAAAAATAAAGAAAGTCACAGCTCAAAGTTTATTTTAAATACATTAGCAACCAGCATGTTGTTAGTGAGTGGGCAAGTGTTTGCTTTAGAAGCTTTAACAGATGCTGATTTGAGTGCAGTCAACGGTCAAGATGGAATCTCGATTCAAACGACTTTTAATGAAATTAATATTGATAATGCTTATTGGGATGACCATGCGGGCACACCAACAAGTGCTGATCAGGTTTTAAGAGCGCAAGCCAGTGGCGTAAAAATACAAAAAAGTAATGCGTCCACCCAAACCTTAGGAACAAACTACCGTTTAGATGTGGGAAGTAATACAGCTACAGGTAAAGCTGGCATTGATTTTTCTATGCAAAGTAGCCCATCCCTCATTACCGTAAATAGTGTCAAAGTTTGTAATAGCTCTGCTACATGCTCCCCTACGCTAGGGCAGTTGGCTATACAAACAACTTCTCCTTTAAATTTAGCACTGACTACTCAAGATGGTCTATTTAGTCCAAATAGCCAGTCAAATATGACATTAGGAATAAACAACGCAAATATTTATTTAGGCCAGTTAGATGCACGCAGTCAGCTCAATCAACTGATATTAAAGAATTTTAACTTTAATTTTGTTGGTAAAGGTGTCATGTTCATCGATCCCGTTAGGGGCATTGTTTTACAAACTAATACTGGATCAAATGTAGCTGCTGTTGGGCAAACACCAAGTACGACTTATGGTTATGTAGACTTTAATCGGGTAGCAGACTCAGCTTCGGGCTTAACAGCTGGTACTTATGTAGATAGCAATGGTAAAGCGACTAATTCGGGTCTTAACATTGAAGTAATGCTTAGCTCTAATGTTGATAAAACTAATCCTTATGGACTAGATGCGACCAATACACCGCAAAATTCAAAAGGTTTAATTCGGCTAGGTGCCAGTGGACGTATGGTAAATAGTTATTTACAAGTCCGTGGTATGGATGGTTCTTCAGATACTACAACTTTAGGTACTGCAAATACTGCTTCGGGTACGAGCTCAAGTAATAGTACTTTGGGTAATACTGGAATTGCCTTCCGTATGAAAGGTGAATTCACTAAAGATAATGATTCAATGCTGGGTTCAGATGGTAAAGCCACGACTTTAGAAATTGGTGGGGCAGGTTTAAATGCTTATGGTTTCGAGTTCGGCAATTTAACAGGTCTTAACTCAGCTACGCGCGGTTATTTTGATAGCGGAAATATTTATTTAAATCTTGCTGATACAAAAACATTATTAATGCCAAATAATGCGACCTTAAACAGTATTCGTTTAGGGTCGGGTACTTTAACAACCGCCGCCGATTATCAACATAATATTCACCGTGATACGGTGACTAATCCATTTAGTTTGATTCTTGCAATGCGTGGAGCCGAGTTTCAAGCATTTTCAAGACGAGGTCGTTTTACCACAAGTGCGAATGTTGCTGCTGCCAATCAATTTGCAGATAACGGTTTAACTAACCAATGGGGCTTGGCTTTACCTTTTTATAATTTAAATGCCAATGCCGCAGTTTACGGTTTAGATGCGCCTGCAAATAGCGCTTTTTACTATACAAAAAATGCTAACGGTAAACCCATTCAAAATGTTGTAGGTACTTCCGGAACAACTTCGCGTTTAGGATTTGGTGTCGCTGTTGGAACAACAGGTCGAGATACAGGCGGTACAAAAACAACTTCAATTTTATTAATTGATGGTTCTCCAAATGCTAATAATGCGGGCAATCCTACCGACTATTACATGGGCTTACGTAATATCGATATGTTCTTAAAAGGTAATGGCAGTATTGGTTTAGAAAATGGCAGTCTCAATATTAGTTTAAGAGAGATGCTCATTGCTTTATCAACTGAAATTGCAGCGGGCTATTTGCCAGGCGCTAAATATAAAACTTGTCCGGCAACAGGGTCTTGTACCTCACCAATTGATAACTTTGCCAGAAATAATGACGTTTTATTTGGCTTAAAACTACGCTTAGGTGGTGATTTAAATTTATCGATTGTGCCAAATAGTTCAATCGCTGATGGTAGTGCTTTAACTGTACTCGGTGATTTCACAATGCCAGCCACAGCAACTGGAAATACAGTTCAAATTAGTGACCCAATTGATGGTTCGGCAATTGGTTTTGATAATATTACCGGAAAGCTAGCATTTAATACTGCTTTAGTAGTGGGCAAAGATACAGCAAGTGGTTTAGGTAAAGTGGGGGTAAATACCGCAGTCTACTTTAACCCTGATAAAAGTATTGATGGTGCTTTACGTGTTAAAGATATTAATTTCTATCCACCTTCAACAGGTGCAGGCGCACGTTTAGGTGAGCTTGCTATTACGGGTGGGCGTTTAAATAGTAACTTTAGCATCGTACCGAGAAATGGTGCTTTTAACTAACTAGAATAAAGTGGCGATATCGCCACTTTTTATAAAAATTTATTTTGAATGTGATTGGATTTGCATTCGTCGGTTATATCGATAATTGTTTTGTACCCATCTATTATTCTGTTAATCTGAACAAATAATAAACGTTTGTCTCTTAAGGATTAGAGCGACATGAAAAATAAAAATATAGTGTGCTGGTTATTACTTACCAGTAGCTCAAGTGTTTTTGCGATGCAGCCTTTAGATGACCAAAGTCTTTCAGCGGCGACAGGTCAAAATGGTTTAACGCTAGGCATTCAGGCCGATAAAGTTAAATTTAATCAGGTTGCATTGATTGATACCAATGGCATCGCCTCTACGTCTTACAATAGTAAAGCTGGTCTTGTCATTGCAGGGAACTCTACGAATCCTGTTCCAAGCATAGAGTTTATTAAAGCAGCTGTATCGACTAATCCTTCTTTTAATATTGCTATTGATACCGATGCAGGTGCGGGTAAGTCTTTTGTAAATTTAGCTGTCACGATGGGTAGTGATGTAAATGGGATTCGACTTACACCGTTTTCAGTTTATTTGGCACCTAACACTTCAGTATCTAGCCCTGCTGATTATGCGGTGAGTAGTTATGCGCCAAAATCCATTTTTAGTTCGGGAACCACGGTAAATACAGGAGTAAAAGAGCTTGTTCGCTCTACAGGTAATCTTGATATTAACTTTGTGCAAACCAATAAACCTCGTTTAAACATTCAGTTGGGGCATGCTGCTCAGTCTGTTATGGTTAAATTTGGTGGAGCACTTCAATCTATTTGTTCTGCCGCTGCGGGTTGTCCAATTACGTTAGTGTCCGATACTACAGGTGCTTCATTTGGATTTAAATTTGCAGGAACAAATGCAGCTACAGGTTTTCTTCTTGATGGGTTTTATGCTGGGGTCGATCCAACAGGATTAACTTTTGGTAATGTAGGTGCATCTAGTAAATTTGATGCATCGCTTAACAATGTCACTTTAGGAAATTTAGCAACACAAAGTACAACAACTTTTAATAATTTACCTAACGGGTCTATGGGGAGTTTTGGAGTTACAGGCGCTTCAGTGACTGACTTTAAAATGAAAGTAAGCGGTTTCTAAAAAATAATTACTTAACCTGAAATACCAAAATAGGGTGGCTATATCAACAGTCACCCTATTTTATAAATTTTAAGTAATTAGCTATGTGATGAGCTAGTTTGTTCTAATTGATGAACAATTTCATCTAAAGCCTTAATACGTTTTACTTGATCCCACAGTTCTTTGGCTTGAGGGTAGGCTTTGGTCATCATGCCTAACCATTGTTTATAACGACCAACCATCCCAATTTCTGTTTTTGCCTGACCATTTAAAAAACGGATTTGTAAGTCAACCAATTGCTCCCAACTAAATATAGCCTCATCCATATTTTTACGAATGCATTGTGTTAAATCAGGAGTCGTTACAGCACCGCGACCAATCATTAAATCTTCACAACCAGATTGCTGTTGGCAGGCCTTTGCATCTGCATTGTTCCAGATTTCGCCGTTAGCAATGACATTAATTTTTAAAGCTTCTTTGATTGGTAGAATTTTTTCCCAATAAGCTGGTGGTGTATAGCCATCTGCTTTAGTTCGCGCATGTACTGTTAACCAGCTTGCGCCAGCATCTTCAACCGCGTGCGCATTTTCCATGGTGTGGTTTTCATCGAGATAGCCTAAACGCATTTTTGCTGAAACAGGAATATGCTCTGGTACAGCATCACGGACAGCTTTAATCAGCATATGTACCACGTCTGGTTCATCAAGAAGTACCGAACCACCTCGGTGTCGATTTACGGTTTTGGCAGGACAACCAAAATTAAGGTCGATCGCAGGAGCACCTAGTTCAACCACTTTGGCTGCATTTGCTGCCAGCATATCTGGATTGTTTCCTAAGAACTGCACATGAACAGGTGTACCTGCTGCTGTTTTACCGTCGTTCTTTAACTCAGGGCAAAAACTATAATAGATATGGTCTGGTAAAATACTGTCTGTAACTCGAATAAACTCGGTTACACACCAGTCGAAATCACCAACAGATGTGAGGGTATCCCGCATGATCGGGTCAGTTAAACCTTCCATTGGAGCGAGTATGAGTTTCACAGTCTGTGCCACCTGATTAAAACAAAAACAGCGTTATACGGGATATGTATAACGCTGTCTAGTAGTGCTGAAATTTTAATTGTTTTATCGGCCTAATATCATTTCAAGTACAAATTTACTGCCAATAAAACCAATTGCTAAAAGTGCAAAGCCAATTAGCGTAAAACGAATCGCTTTTTGACCGCGCCATCCAAGTTTGTAATGCCCAATCAGTAATGAGCCATAAATAATCCATGAAATAATACTAAATACGGTTTTATGAGCGAGGTGCTGAGCAAAGAAACTGTCAACAGTTAAAAAGCCAAATGCGAGAGCAATGGTTAATAAAATAAAACCAGTAATAATTAAGTCAAATAACAACGATTCCATGGCCTGAATAGGCGGGAGTAAATTGACCCAAAAGCGTTTTTTTTGTTTCTTTTTGAGTTCACGATTTTGGAACCATATTAAGATCGCGTGTATAGTTGCCATCAGTAAAACTGCATAGGCGGAAAGTGAAAGAATAATATGAGTATCTAGGCCTAACGAATGCTGTTCAATAAATTGATCAGGTTTACTAAAGCCAAAACCTAAAATAAGTCCAATCGCTGCTACAGGAATACCGAGTAAGTTTAAAGGTACAATTGGACGGAAAGTACTAAAAATTAAACTTAACAACAACATAAGCCATGAGGTAAAGGATACTAAATTAAAAACATCATAGTTAATTCCTAATGGTGTCAGCATGGCATTACATAAAACTGTACCGTGTAATAGCAGTGCCAAGGTTGTAACAAAAGCAAATAACCATGGGTTTGGTTCACGTTTTGACATTAAACGTATGAACAGATACCAGAAAGAAGTGGTATATGCGATGAGTGCCAAAATTGTGTAAACCAAGGGGAGGCTAATCATGTCAAACCTTTTTCAGGATTAATTCATCTAGATAAGATATAAATTCGCTGCGAACTAAAGTATCCTATAGCATTCTATGCATAAATTTTCTATTTCGAGAAAGATTTTTTTGCAACTAGCCATTTTAAGCGGATTTTGCAATGTTTGATACCTTAACAGAACGACTCACACAGAGTTTAAGAAATGTTACTGGCTCAGGGCAGCTGACCGAAGACAATATTAAAGATACCTTACGTGAAGTACGTATGGCTCTTCTTGAAGCCGATGTCGCGTTACCTGTAACTCGTGAATTTATCGCGAAAGTTAAGGAAGAGGCATTGGGCCAAGAAGTGATGACTCAGTTATCTCCAGGCCAGGCATTTGTAAAAATTGTTTATGACGAACTCACCAAGATGATGGGTGAGGCGAATGAAACACTGGATTTAAGTGCTAAGCCTCCAGTTGTTGTATTACTTGCCGGTTTACAAGGTGCAGGTAAAACGACAACTGCTGCCAAATTGGCACGATTCTTAAAAGAACGTCAAAAGAAAAAAGTAATGACGGTTTCTGCCGACGTTTACCGTCCAGCAGCAATTAAGCAGTTAGAAACTGTTTCGGCAGAAGTTGGTGCAGGCTTTATTCCATCAGATCCTTCTGAAAAGCCAATTGACATTGTTAACCGTGCAATTGAACAGGCAAAAATCCAGTTTGCTGATGTGTTGATTGTCGATACAGCAGGTCGTTTACATGTCGATGAAGACATGATGGACGAAATTAAAGAATTACATGCAGCAGTTAAACCGACTGAAACTCTGTTCGTGGTTGATGCCATGACAGGTCAGGATGCTGCAAATACTGCTAAAGCATTTAATGATGCTTTGGCACTTACTGGTGTGATTCTTACTAAAACTGATGGTGATGCGCGTGGTGGTGCGGCACTTTCTGTACGTGCAATTACAGGTAAACCAATCAAGTTCTTGGGTATGGGCGAAAAGCTTGATGCCTTAGAACCATTCCATCCGGACCGTGTTGCCCAACGTATTTTAGGTATGGGTGACGTACTTTCTTTAGTCGAAGAAGTTGAACGTAAAATCGACAAAGAAAAAGCCGAGAAAATGGCGAAAAAATTGCAAAAAGGTGGAAGCTTCAACTTTGAAGATATGCTAATGCAATTTGAGCAAATGAAAAAAATGGGCGGCATGATGGGCTTCTTAGACAAGTTGCCTGGCATGAGCGGTGCAGGAATTCAGCAAGCAATTGAGCAAGCGAACCCTGAAAAGCAAGTCAAAAAGATGGAAGCTATTATCCAGTCAATGACTGTTAAAGAGCGCCGTAACCCTGACCTGATGAACCCAAGTCGTAAAAAACGTATTGCGGCAGGTTGTGGTATGGATGTTGCGGAAGTGAATAAACTCATTAAGCAACAGGCGCAAATGGCTAAAATGATGAAGAAGTTTGCGAATCCATCTGGTATGAGCAAAATGATGCGTTCTTTAGGCAATATGCAAAAGCAGTTTGGCGGCGGCGGTGGCGGAATGGGACCACTGTTTGGTAACAACGACCAAAAGAAATAAATTCATAAAATAAAAGGCGCTCAGAGCGCCTTTTATTTTGTTCTGTGTTTTAGTCTTTAGGGTAATGAGCAATATATTGTTGCAACCCTTTAAGTAAAAGATCTGTTTCAACAGTAGGTTGGTACTTCTGTAGAAATTTAGCAAAAAGAGAGGCATCACCACCAGTCAGCAGCAGCTTTTTAGGAGATTGCTGCATAATATTTTCGATGGTACTAATGAGGCCTAATAAAATACCGTGGTGTACTGCATCTACAGTGTTATTGCCCGGGTTCAGATTATCAAAAGCTGAATCTGGAATTTTAATACCTTTGGTATTTTGAATGAGTGCATCGCGCTGCAAATATAAATTAGGGAGGATGTAACCACCTAAATGTTGTTTGCCTTGCGTTAAATCAATCGTAAGCGCTGTTCCACATCCAATAATGCAATAGTTTTCTTGTTCCTCAGCAACAGCAAGTACTTGTAACCAGCGGTCAATTCCGAGCTGACTTGGCACTTCATAGCCACATTGTAGGCCTGCATATTTCGAGTGGACTTTGGCAAAAACCACTGGAATTTCAAGCCATTTTAAAATCTGCTGAATACGTTGGTTGTTCTCAGTATCGAGAACTGAAGAAATTCCAATTCGATGCAGACCTTGGTGTTTAAAGTGTTGGATTAACCCAAGTAATAAATCGGCAGGAGACTGCAAATGTAGCTCGGCTGCATGTTCAATAATTTGCTGATTTTCAGTAATCCAGTATTTTAAACGGGTGTTTCCGATATCAAGCCATAAACTTTTCATTGGGAAAATACCTGATTACTGAGTTGATTGTGGTCTTAAACGACCTTGATAAAACTGCTGTGGTTCTGGAGTTTCAAGAATTACCGCACCTTCATTAGAAATTCCAACAAAACGGCCATGTACCAATCCTTGACTATGTTCAAACTGAACTAACTGATTAAGCCATGCTGCATGGTGGTTAAAACGACCTGCTAGGTTATAACAACCATGATCAAACCAGCGAGCTGCATTTTGAATTGCAATATAAAGCTCTGAAATTAGCTCAAGCCGACTCATTTGCTCTAGACCTAAATCTTCTAAAGAGGTGATTGGCTGATCACTATCAGTCACTGGTGGTGTCTTTAAATTAATACCTACGCCAACAATAGCCTGATGTTGGGAAAGTGGTTCGACCAAAATTCCACCCCATTTCCCATGCACACTATACAAATCATTTGGCCATTTCACTTGTAAGCTTAAAGCTTGTAACTGCGGGATTTGCAAAATATTTAGAGCAACTTCAAGTGCTAAGCGACCATCTAAGGGTGTTCGAGTTTGCACCAATGTGCTTAAATAAATGTTTCCTTCAGGTGAAATCCACTGCCGTTGATGTTGACCTCGCCCTTGAGTTTGTTGAGCACTGCAAACCAAGCCTGTTGTAATGCCTTTTTGGGCAATTTCACGAATATCATCATTGGTCGAAGTTGTGGTTGCTTTTAATAAAACCACTTCTGGAAGCTGGTTTTTTGCGCTTAAAAGTTGTTGTAGTTGGCGAGTCTCTAAATCCATGTTGAATATGAGCAGAGTGGTAAAACATTTATGGAGTTAATCATATATTTACTCATTGGCGCAATTGCTGGTTTTACTGCCGGATTGTTTGGGGTTGGTGGTGGACTAATTATTGTACCAATCCTCTATGTCGTGTTTACTCAGTTGCACTATGACCCAGCGGTAATCATGCATATTGCAGTCGGAACATCGCTTGCCACCATTATTGTGACATCATTTAGTTCAGTTTCTGCCCATCATAAAAAAGGTGCAGTCCTCTGGCCTGTTTTTCGTAATTTGGCACCTGGGCTAGTGATTGGTTCATTCTTGGGGGCGGGTATTGCTGATTTGATGTCTGGTCAGCATTTACAGCTTCTTATTGGTGTTTTTGCTGTTGTAATGGCCTATCGTATGTTTAAAGGCGCAAATGTGGTTGTTGACCCATCACGCCAACTTCCTTCGACGCCTATGCAATTTATGGCAGGTGGTGGTATTGGTATTGCCTCTGCAATTTTTGGTATTGGTGGCGGTAGCTTAACTGTTCCGTATTTAAACCGTCATGGCGTAGTCATGCAAAAAGCAGTCGCGACTTCTGCTGCTTGTGGTTTGCCTATTGCTGTTGCAGGTGCGATTGGCTTTATGTGGTTTGGTGCTAAAGAGCACATTTCTGTACCTAACACGATTGGTTATGTGCACATCTATGCATTTATTGGTATTAGTGTCATGAGTTTTGTGACGGCTAAACTTGGTGCTAAGGTTGCGCATGCTTTATCGCCACAAATGCTAAAAAAATGCTTTGCTTGTTTGCTCGTGGTGGTTGGAAGTTACTTTATTTATAAAGGCATTATGAATTAAAAATCGCTTTTATTCAGAAAAATATAGAAAAGAAAGCTTAGACTCACAAAGTTTAAGCTTTTTTTATTTGAAGCTTTTAAAAGCCTAAAGATAGGTTTTTTATCCGATTTAAGTATGGATTTTGGGTGGGTTGGCTTAAAATGCAATAAAATTGTCAGACAATGACATAGTTTTTAATAGATGGGATCAGTTAAAAACAAGAATGCGAAAGAAAAGCATGGATTAATGCATATAAAAAGTAGCGGGTGATTTATGAATCTCGAAGAGACAGAAAGTCTTTCTGAGCAAATTGTCAAATATATTAGCGAACAGATTATTAGCGGCGAATTGGTCGAAGGTGAACGCATACAAGAGCTTCGTATTGCGAAAGAGCTCGATGTAAGCAGGGGATCAGTTCGTGAAGCATTATTATTACTCGAACGTACGCATTTAATTGAAATTTTTCCGCGTCGCGGTGCAATTGTCTCAGAAATGTCTGCACAACAAGTGAAAGCACTGTTTGATACAAACGTGATGCTATTAGGGCATATTGTACAACGCATCAGTGAAACATGGCGTGCACACGAAGCTGATCAATTACAGCTGTTACAAGAACAATTATTTGAGCATGTAAAAGCAGGCGATATCGAAAAATTCTACGATGCCATTTTCCAATATCTCGCTGAACAGCAAGATATGGTGGGTAATCCTTATTTAATGAAATTCTATAAAGAATTATTACCTTCACTACGTCGCAGTTATTTTTTGACCTTAAATACCTCTAAAAGGGAACTGCAAGAAGCGTTTGCATTATTTAAACTCGTGACTGATGCAATTTTGATCCGAAAATCACAACAAGCCGCTTTATTTATGGAAGATTTTTGTCGACACTTACGTAACCTTGTGTTGGAATCGCTGACACGAATGAAACAGATTGAATTGGCTTGGGCAAGACGCTCACGCCGCTAGTTAGGGCATTATGCGTTTAAGCAGTTTAAAACTTTCCGGCTTTAAATCTTTTGCAGATAGTACAACTTTAAATTTTAAGGCGAACCGCACAGCAGTGGTTGGTCCAAATGGTTGTGGCAAATCCAATGTTATTGATGCGATCCGCTGGGTGATGGGTGAGTCAAATGCTCGTCAGCTTCGTGGTGGTAGCATGCAAGATGTTATTTTTACCGGAACATCCAAGCGTAAGCCAGTGGGTGTTGCTAGTGTAGAACTGCGTTTTGACAATACCTATGGCAAATTGGGTGGAGCCTATAACGCTTATAATGAGCTCGCTGTCCGTCGTCAGGTGACCCGTGAAGGTAAATCTGAATATTTCTTAAATGGTACACGTTGTCGTCGTCGTGATATTACCGACATTTTCTTGGGAACGGGTTTAGGGCCACGCTCTTATGCTGTGATTGAACAGGGCATGATTAACCGTTTGGTTGATGCCAAGCCTGAAGAAATGCGTATTTTTATTGAAGAAGCAGCGGGTGTTTCACGCTATCAAGCTCGTCGACGGGAGACTTTGCAACATCTTGAACATACTGAGCAAAACCTTTCACGTTTAGAAGATATTGCGCTTGAGTTAAAATCTCAGCTTAAAACGCTAAAACGCCAGTCAGAAGCAGCGGTTCAATATAAAACCTTAGAAAGTCAGATTCGTACCCTAAAAATTGAAATTTTGTCTTTTCAGACAGATAAAAGTGTACGCCTACAAGAAGAATATACAGTTCAAATGAATGAACTGGGCGAAACTTTTAAGTTAGTTCGCTCTGAGCTAAGTACAATTGAACATGATTTAGAATCGACCAGTGCTTTATTTCAGCGACTTATTCAGCAGTCTTCACCGTTACAACAAGAGTGGCAGCAAGCTGAAAAGAAACTGTCTGAACTTAAAATGACTCTAGAACAAAAACAGAGTTTATTTCAGCAAAATAGTACGACACTGGTTCAATTAGAACAGCAAAAAGCTCAGACGAAAGAGCGTTTACAACTTTCTGAACTACAGTTTGAAACATTGAATAATCAGCTAGAAGAACAAACTGAAGCTTTAACAACGGTTGAACATACTGCAGCCGAAGCAGAACAGAACTTTGCTGGCTTACAAGCACAGCAAAAACAAGCACAGCAACAGTTTGAACAAGTAAAAGCTCAGGTTGAAAAACAACAGCAGCAAAAAATGCAAATGTCTGCGCAAATTGAGCAGCTAGGCAAAAATGTTCAGCGCATTGAGCAGCAAAAAGAAACGCTGCAACATCAGGCAAGTCAGATTCAATCGCAAGTACACGAAGATGAACAAGGCGAGCTTGAGCAACTACAGCAGCAGCTTGGTCGTGAAATCTCAACGTTAGAGGCTGAAATTGAGCAATCTGTGCAACAGATTGAACAGTTTCAACAAGCGCATCAGGCAACCAAAAATCAGCAACAAACACTGAAAACAGAAATACAGGTTTTATTATCTGAGCAGAAAAACTTAAGCCAGCTTGTTGCTAAACAAAGTCCAAAGCAAAACCAAGATACGCTACGTTTAATGCAGGCTTTAGAGTTAACGGAGCAGGGTAAGCCACACGCGCAGATTATTGAAAAGTTTTTAGCAAAATGGTTGCAGGCACATATTGTTGAAACTGAACAAGCCTTTCAGGAAGGAATTGCTCGCCAGTTAAAACCGTCAGAACAAACAAGCAAATTTAAAGGAAATTTGGCCTGTTTAAATGACTGGATTGCATCACCACAGCTTTCAATATTTTCAAATGTAGCGATTGCGCAAAATTTATCTGATGCTTTAAATGAGCAAAAGCAACTGCAACACGGCCAGTCTGTTTTGACTTTAGATGGCTACCATGTCGGGCAGGATTGGGTAATTGCTCTTATGTATGATGACGAAAGTCAAAGTGCACAAGGTATGCTCAGCCATCGTATTCGTCTAGATGAAATTGAACAAGTTATTCAAAAGCAGCAACCCGAACTACAAGCATTAGATCAAGTTACTGTTCAGGAAAAAGAAAAACTCGTACAGCTACAAGCAGACTTACAGCAGAAACAACAAGTTATTAAACAAAAACAAAAAGACTTGCAGCAGCTAGACGTGCAAATTGCTAAACAGCAAACTGCGGCACAAGCATTTTTACTGCAAAAACAGCAATTGAAAGATCAACTCGCTCAGTTAGACTTGCAACTTGAAGAAGATGCAATGCAAAAAGACGATCTTGAAATTGATTTGCATGCGCTTGCGATGAAGTTAGAAACTATTTTACCTGACTATAAAACTTTGCAATTTCGGGTAGAAGAATTAACAGAGCAGCTTGAAGAACAGCAACAAGTCTTGCAACAGCAGCAGCAAGAACGCGAGATTTTACGTCGGAACAGCACGCAGACGACACAACAGATCGAATTGCTTGAGAAAGATATTTCATTCTTACAGAGCCAATATCAACAAATTAATGCACAAATGGAGCAAGCGAAAAAGTTTGTTGACCCTATTCAGTTAGAGTTACCAAACCTAGAGTCCGAGTTTCAACAACAATTTGCTCAAACTGAAAAGTTGCAAAAGAACTGGAATGAATGGCAGCTTGAACTCAATAGTGTGCAGGAAAAGCAACAAATACTCACAGACCAACGTCATCAATATCAGCAAAAAGATGAGCAAGTTAGAGAACAACTTGAAGCGAAACGGTTAGCATGGCAAGCAGCCAAATCTGACCGTGAGCATTATCAAGAACAGCTTAAAGAGCTAAATGCTGAACTTCAAACGGGCTTGAAAATAGATTTAACCGAGCACCAGCAAAAACTGGAAAAGGTACAAAAGCAGTTTGAAAAAATCGGTGCGGTTAACTTGGCAGCCTCACAAGAGTTTGAAGAAGTTTCTCAGCGTTTTGATGAGTTGAGTCACCAAATTCAAGACTTGGAAAATACGGTAACTCAGTTAAAAGATGCGATGAAAAGCATTGACCAAGAAACCCGTAAGCTGTTTATGACAACTTTTGACCAGATCAATCAAGAGTTGCAAAACCTGTTTCCAAAGGTTTTTAATGGTGGTGAGGCAAGTTTAAGTCTGGAAGATGACTGGCAATCTGGGGTTAAGCTCATGGCGAGACCACCTGGAAAGAAAAATAGTTCTCTAGCATTACTTTCCGGTGGAGAAAAAGCGTTAACGGCGTTAGCATTAGTATTTGCTATTTTCAGGTTAAACCCGGCACCATTTTGTGTACTCGATGAAGTAGATGCACCACTCGATGATGCGAATGTACAGAGATATTGTAATTTGGTAAAAGAGCTTTCTGAACATGTACAATTCATTTACATTACACATAATAAGCTGGCGATGACCATGGCAACTGACTTGTTGGGTGTTACTATGCCTGAACCGGGCACATCAAAATTAGTCACTGTCAATTTAGAACAGGCAAAAGAATACGGGTTAGTTTCGGAGTCATAGAATGGAAATCAATACGATTATTGGCATCGTTGTTGCCATTATTATCATGCTAGTTGGCTTAAGAATGATTTTAAAAAAGCCGAACCACGCTGAACCCTCGCTAGACAGTGATTTGCATATTAATCCTGAAAGTAATCAACCGGTTATCCCTCGTCATGTACGAGATCAACTTGAACAGCCTGAAGCGGTCGCAGCATCAGCAAATGTGGCTGAACGAGTGGAACCAACTTTAAGCGAGCGAGTACAACCAGAAGAAAAGGAAACAAAAGAAGTAGAACAAGTTCAAATAGACCAGACACCGGCACCCGTTGTAAATACGCCAGTAGAAGAAGTCAAAGCTGAAGAAACTACTGTAAGTCCAACTGCAAGTGAAAATAGTTCAGTTGAGTTAACTGATACTGTTTCTGCTGACCCAGAAGCTATAAGCTCATCTGAACAAAAAGTTGCAGAAGATCAGCCAAAAACTGAACCAGAATTAAGTTTAAATCCAAATATTGAAACTGCTGAAATTGCTGAATTTGAAGGTGAAAGTAATATTTTGGATGTTCATTTACATGAGCAACAACGTTATGACGACGAAAGTGCATTAGCAGTAGCAGAGCAAATTATTGCATTAAATGTTTATCCGAATCCGCGCCGTGCGTTATCGGGTGATAAAGCGCTGAAAGTACTTTTAAAATATGGCCTACGTTACGGTGAAATGTCTTGTTTCCATCGTTATGAAAATACCGATGAACCAAGTGCACTCATGTTCTCTGTACTTCGTATGACAGATAACGGTCCTGCTGGTTTCGATTTGGAAACTTTATCTGCTGAACAAGTTCAAGGCTTGGCATTTTTCCTTGCACTTCCAAACAGTAAAGCAGTTACGGGTTTTGACATGATGACCAGTATTGCAGGCCTAATTGCTCGTGAAATTGATGGTAAGGTTTATGATGAAAATAACCTCGAGTTTACGCCGCAGTTAAAAGAACACTGGCGTCATCATGTGATTGATTATCGTCCTGCACAGGCAACAGCCTAGTTTAAATTTTTTGTATAGGTTGCGATAATTGCAACATATCTAGTCGCAGCTCAGGGTGGAGAAATTTCCACCCTTTTTTATGGTGAATAATATAATGGCAATAACTTCCGTGATCGAACAGATGCGTCAGCTTATTCAACTGATTGCAAAGCATAACCATGCCTACTATGTCATGGATCAGCCGACAATCTCGGACAGTGAATACGATCATTTATTTCATCAGCTAAAAGCTTTAGAAGAGCAAAATCCTGAACTTATCCAAGCTGATTCACCAACAACGAAAGTAGGTGGACAAGCACTTTCAAAATTTGAGAGTGTGACGCATGTAGTGCCAATGCTTTCACTGGGCAACGTATTTAACCAAGAAGATTTATTTGCATTTGCACGCCGTGTAGAAGAGCGACTACCAAACCAAAAAGTACAATACGAAGTTGAGTTAAAACTTGATGGTCTTGCGATTTCTCTATGGTATGAAAATGGAGTCCTAGTTCGTGGTGTAACTCGTGGCGATGGTGAAACGGGCGAAGACATTACGCAAAATGTAAAAACCATTCGTAACTTGCCTAAAGTTCTGCACTCTGAAAAGTACGAAATTCCACGTTTGCTCGAAGTTCGTGGCGAAGTACTCATGCCAAAGTCTGGTTTTGAAAAACTCAATGCTGACCAAGAAGCAAAAGGTGAAAAAACCTTTGCTAACCCTCGAAATGCAGCAGCAGGAAGTTTAAGACAGCTTGACCCGAATATTGCTGCTAGTCGGCCTTTAGCATTTTATGCATATGGTATTGCGCAGTGTGAGCCAAACCATAACTTAACGACCATGCATGATAGTTTGCAATGGCTAACAGAGCTTGGATTCCAAATTGCTGAGCGTCAATACTTGTGTAACTCAATTCAAGAAGTACAGCAGCGCTACGAACAAATTCAGCAAGAGCGTCCAAACCTCCAAGTTGAAATTGATGGTATGGTCGTAAAGGTTGATGACTTAAAGCAACAACAACAACTTGGTTTTTTAAGTCGTGAACCACGCTGGGCAACTGCTTATAAATTCCCTGCACAAGCTGCACTGACCACTGTTGAGCAGATTGACTGGCAAGTAGGCCGTACTGGGACTTTAACACCTGTAGCACGCTTAAACCCTGTTTTTGTGGGTGGTGTGACTGTTTCTAATGTGACTTTGCATAATATTGGTGAAATTCATCGTCTAGATGTACGTGTTGGTGACACGGTAAGTGTTTATCGTACGGGTGACGTTATTCCTAAAGTAGAAAAAGTTTGGCCAGAGTTCCGTCCCGCTGATGCAGAAGTTGTTCATTTACCTGAAAACTGTCCAGTATGTGCATCTCCTGTAGTTATGCCTGAAGGTGAGGCTCTTGCACGTTGTTCTGGTGGTTTATATTGTGCTGCACAGCGTATTGAGGCTATTCGTCACTTTGTATCGCGTAAAGCTCTGGATATTGAAGGTTTGGGTGATCGTTGGGTTGAGTCTTTATTACACCTCGATTTACTCAAAGATGTTGCTGATATTTACCATTTACATGAACACAGAGAAACGCTGTTGGGCATCGAAAAAATGGGCGAAAAGTCGGTACAGAACCTTATTGATGCCATTGAAGCCAGTAAGAAAACAACGCTTGCGCGTTTTATTTATGCCTTAGGTATTCGTGGGGTCGGTGAGACAACTGCCAGAATGTTAGCCAATACATTCCAGACATTAGAGGCTCTTAAAGCTGCTGATATTGAAGCTTTGAAGAAAACTCCTGATGTAGGCGATATTACTGCTGAATGGATTGCTGATTTCTTCTTGGCACCGCATAACATTGAAGTACTTGATCGTTTAATTGCTGCTGGTATTCATTGGGATGCACCAACAGCACCAACACGACAACCATTAAACGGTGAAAGCTGGGTACTTACAGGTACACTAGAGCAAATGACACGTGATCAGGCGACTCAAATGCTGCAAGCATTAGGTGCACGTGTAAGTGGTAGTGTATCGAGTAAAACTAAATGTGTGGTTGCGGGTGAAAAGGCTGGTTCAAAACTAGAAAAAGCAGCGAAATTAGGTATTCCTGTCATGAATGAAACAGATTTCTTATCACTCATGGCGGGTTATGGGCAGACTTTGAGCTAAAAGACTTAGCGAAATAAGAACCATTGATTTTAGTTACAAATTTATAAATTGATGGTTCATGCCATATTTGAACGCTTGTTTTGAGCTTATAAATCGGACAAGCGTTTCTTTTTGCAGAGGAAATTTAAATAACTTAAACTGCAAATGCGTATGTTTCTCATTTTAATTTGATAAAAATCATAAACTTAACTATTTTTTGTTTTGCAATCATTTTTAAGTTTGCCCATAATAGACTCATACGATAGGAGATTTATTATGCGTGGCAATCCAGAAGTCATAGACTATTTAAATATGCTCATTGGCGGAGAGTTGGCTGCCCGTGATCAATATCTGATCCATTCTCGTATGTATGAAGATTGGGGTCTAAACAAGATTTATGAGCGTATTGACCATGAGATGCAAGAAGAAGCTTCTCATGCTGATGCAATTATTCGTCGTGTATTGTTTTTAGGTGCTAAACCAAACATGCACCGAGAGGATATCAATGTCGGTACAGACGTTGTATCTTGCTTAAAAGCTGATTTAGCACTTGAATATCACGTGCGTGAAAAATTAGCGACAGGTATTAAACTGTGTGAAGAAAAAGGCGACTACATTAGTCGTGACATGTTACGTCAACAATTATCAGATACCGAAGAAGACCATACTTACTGGCTTGAAAAACAGTTGCGTTTAATTGAACTGATTGGCCTACAAAATTATATTCAGTCTCAAATTTAATGATTTGAAGAACCTAGCTTAAGCTGGGTTTTTTATTCACTCGTTTTAATAAAACAAAGTCACTGCTAGACGTTAATATTGTCAAATTGAATATATTCAAAGCCTTACTATATAAGGCTTTGGTAGTTACAAAAAAGTCAGAAAAATTGTGTCAGACCCCATGTTTTTTTTATGGAATTGGATATAATTTCGCCAATAAAAACCCTTGCCTGAAACTTAATATGGCAAGGGTTTTTCTATGGGGAATCGGTTGGTATGGATCGCCAATGGTTTTATGGTGAGCTTCGCGTATATGTTATTTTCCAAGTCTGCTGTTTTAGATACAGCTTCTCTCTTAAGCACACAACGATTAGCAACTCGTCTCAGCTTTTTTAGCTTGGGCTTTGCGATATCTGCTTGGGCACCACTCATTCCTTATGCACAGCAACGTTTAAACCTAAATCATGCAAATTTTGGTCTATTGCTTCTTTGCATGGGAATCGGTTCAATGATCGCTATGCCTGCGACAGGAGCTTTAGTTAAGCGTTGGGGATGCCGTCCATTAATTGCAGTGGCAACCATACTTTTAATGGTGTTATTACCAAGTTTAACGATCTGGCATAGTCTTGTATCGATGGCTGTGGCGTTATTTATTTTTGGTACAGCAGCAGGCAGCCTCGGCGTTGCTATCAATTTGCAGGCAGTTGTGGTGGAAAAACACAGCTTACGTGCACTCATGTCTAGTTTCCATGGTATGTGCAGCCTTGGTGGTTTAACAGGTGCCATGCTTGTCACCACGCTACTAGCAATTGGCCTTTCACCACTCATGAGTACGCTGTCTGTGGTCATGATTTTACTGGTCGTTAGCTTTGTTGCTATTCCATCTGCTTTAACAACCTTTGAGCAAGATGAACAAGGTGCAGCTGAAATAACTGACGCACCTAAAAAAACTTCGCGCCCGAATGGTACTATTCTCTTGATTGGAATGATGTGTTTCATTGCCTTCTTGTCAGAAGGTGCAGCAATGGACTGGGGTGGTATTTATTTGACTAGTAAATATCAGCTGAATCCTGCCTTTGCGGGGCTGGCTTATACATTCTTTGCACTTAGTATGACAAGTGGTCGTTTTGCAGGACATCTCTTGTTAAAACAATGGGGGGAGAAAACCATTGTGACCTATAGTGCAATTGTTGCCGCGCTTGCTATGGTCACTATTGTGATGGCACCTGTTTGGCAAGTTGTAGTATTGGGTTATGCACTTTTAGGTTTAGGATGCTCTAACATTGTGCCTGTTATGTTTTCTCGTGTTGGCCGTCAAAATGACATGCCTAAAGCAGCAGCGCTTTCTTTGGTTTCAACTATTGCATACACAGGGTCATTAAGTGGTCCAGCTTTAATCGGTTTAATTGGTCAGTGGACCAGTCTAACCACAGTCCTATCTGGGGTAGCTGTCTTATTAATCATGATTCCTGTACTCAATCGCTTTACGCTTGTGAAGGCAAAGTAACTTAAGCTAACTCACCAGCCGAAAAGAACATCGAGAAAAACTTCTCGATGTTCTGTGAGTGTGAATTATTATAAGACATGATAAGTGGGTAAATACTTATCTTGTAATGAGAATTTAGATTTCGTGAAAGTCGGAGCATTTTCTAAATCTTTCAAGAAATTATTACGCCAATCACTCAAGTCCGTGGTTGCTAAACCCTCTATTAACTGTTCATAACGATTAATACGTTCAGCTTTAGACATCTCTAGAGCGGTTTTTAGAGTATCCATCATTGCTGCTCGATCTATTGGGTCAACAATCAAGGCCTGAGTCATTTGTTCAGCTGCACCAGCATATTTAGATAAAATTAGTACACCTGGGTTTTCTGGATCTTGAGCCGCAATATATTCTTTTGCGACCAAATTCATACCATCACGTAGTGAACTAATCCAACAAATATCAGAATTGCGATAAATATGCATTAGGCTGTCATGTTTAACGGTGTCATAGCAGCAATCAATTGGACGCCAGTCTTCCTGTGCAAACTCTTGATTAATCAGCTCTAACTTGGTTTTAAAACGTTGATATAAACGTTGATAAGCTGGAATATCTGTACGTGAAGGTGTTGCAACTTGTAGATGACGTACTAGCCTATGATATTCAGGATTGGTTTCCAAAAAGGTTGCAAATGCATTGAAACGCTCAAGTAGACCTTTTGAATAATCAATACGGTCAACACCGATAATAGTTTTTTGACGTGGAATATCTTCAAAGTTAAATACATTTGCTGTTTGAAATGCCTGTTGGGCTTGGCGCTGAATAAGTTCAGGTTGTACACCAATAGGGTAGGACTTAATCAATACTTGACGCTTTTTATAACTGATTCGGTCGCTTAGTATTTTTTGAGCTTCAAGTAAGCCCATACAGGTTTGCATACATGTGTTTTGGTCAGCTTGGGTTTGTAGACCAACTACATCATATTGGCAAAGGTCTTGTACTAGTTGTAATGCAACTGGAATTTTGCGCCAAATGTTTAAGCTTGCAAAAGGAATATGTAAAAAGAAACCGAATTTATTCTGTATTCCTAATTCGCGGCAATGACGAGCTACACTAAAAAAGTGATAGTCATGTACCCAAATAACATCATCCGGCTGAGCAATTTGTTTTAATTTTTCGGCAAATAAACGATTGACCCGTTGGTAAGTATTATATTCTTCAGCATCATATTCGATCAGATCGTCTCTATGATGCATAGCAGGCCATAAGACCTTGTTAGCAAAACCGCAGTAATACTGTGCATATTGCTGATGTGTAAGAGGGCAGGTAATGTAGTCAATCCCATGAGAATATGCCTGATCGAATTCAGGTGCTTCGGTATCGGTAATTTGTTGACCATTCCAGCCCAACCAAATACCGTTACTGTCATTTAATGCGTCTTGTACAGCTACTGCAAGGCCACCTGCTGAAGCCTTACCTGATGGCATACTTATTCGATTCGATAACACGATTAATTTAGACATATTTGTTCTCCATTCTGATCTTGACTATTTTTGACGTATAACTTTTTTATTTTTTCGAGAAAGAAAAAAAGAAAATTAGAAACGCTATTAATATCTTTTAATCTATATTGAGCTTCTGTTTCACCAGAAGCTACTTTAATTGAAGTGCCAAATTGTTGATTAATAAATGTGAAACCCGATTCATCTGTTAAGTCATCTCCTATAAATATCGGATGAATTGACGGTAAATTAAGATGATTTAATATAGTTTGAATTGCTTTGCCTTTATCTGCCTGTTTAGGTACTAATTCAACTACAAATTTTCCTCTATTTAATTTTAGTTGAGGATGAAAATATTTAACCTGTTGCATAATATAAACTGCATTATTTTCTAATTCTGGATTTTTTCGATAATGTAAAGCAATAGAATATCCTTTATCCTCAATTAATAAATCGGGATATTTTTCACAAGATTTTATAATATCTTCTTTTAATTTATTAAAATTAATATCACTTAAGTCTGGACGAATATAAGTGCTAGAGTCAAAATAAATATCTAAACCATGTAGCCCGGCTATAGGAACTTCAATAGACTGAAGCAGCTTACTCGCCGTTTCAACATCACGACCTGTTACAGCAACCACTGGTATATTTAATTCAATAATTTTTGTTATAACTTCTAATGTAGTATTAGGAATAAAACTATGTTCAGGGTGAATTTGAAATGGAGCTAATGTTCCATCAATATCTAGAAATAAACAATAATTTTTATCTGAAGGTAAGGTATTTATAATATCATTGGGTGTAACAAAATATGTATCTTTTTCTCTCCCATCAGATATTATACTTTGACTATTCATATTAATCTGCCCAATATTTTCGATCAATAATTAATCTTCTAGCATTAAAATGAATTGATGAGTCATTTTTTTTAATAAAAAAACATAAGTATTAACATTAATTACATTGCACAATGGATTTATGGGTGAAGTGTGGATTATGTTGTTTTTTGATTTGCTTCAATGTTTAGATAATTAAAGTTTTGTATGTTTCATATGAATAATTTAGGCCTTAGTTATCAATATATTTCAGAATATTAAACGCCTCTAAATGTCTAATTTTACTTTGTGAAATTTAATTTTATATTGATTTTAAAAGATATTTAAAATTGATATTAATATATAATCTTGCAAAAGTTGGCTGTGGACAGGCATATGAAGTTACAAAATAAAATCTTATTGATTACAGGTTGGGGAGTAGGCATAGAACCTTTGCAATCACTTAAATTGCACTTGGAAAAAGCTGGTTTTGAAACACAACTGATTAATATTTTTAATGTTTTAGATCGTAACTTTCAAGCACAGCTTGATTTAGTGGCTGAAGTTGATGTGGTAATAGGCTGGTCTCTAGGTGGGCAGTTAGCAACTCAACTGGTTGATATTCTTTACAAGCAAACAGGGCAAACAAAAACTTTAATTACGCTCGCTTCAAACCCTTGTTTCGTTGCTCATGATAATTGGCAAACCTCAATGCCTGCCGATGTATTTAGTCAATTTAAAGCGTCTTTTTTACAGAACCCACAAACCACTTTAAAGCGTTTTTATTATTTGATTACACTTGGCTCATCTCAAGCGAAACAAGATTGGATGAGTGTACAAAACATCGCAAATCCACCCGCACAGGAAATACTGGTAGACGGTTTAAAAATGCTAGAACAGTTAAACTTGGTAGATAACTTAAAAAACTATTTAGGTCTACAGCTTCATCTGTTTGCTGAGCAAGATAATGTCATTCCTTGCAAAATTATCGAGAATTTTAAGGATTTCGCTACAGAAAACATGACTTATAAGTTACTAAAAGACGCTACACACGCTTTTCCGTACTTACAGGTAGAAAGAACAATTGAAGAAATCTGCCAATTTTTAACAATTCATCAGCAAAGTTAATAAGCTTTGATTGATATCGCAATTTTCTTTCATTATTAACAGGTTTAACATGTGTTCAATGAGAGATTTGAACGCTGTAAAAGGGTATAGAGGATGACCGATAATTTTGATTTGGAACATATTTGGCATCCATATACTTCAATGACCCAACCGTTACCAACATTCAAAGTTAAGCGTGCTTATGGTGCGACGATTGAACTCGATGATGGTAGAACTTTAATTGATGGCATGTCCTCTTGGTGGTGTGCAATTCACGGCTATAACCATCCTGAACTCAATCAGGCAGTGACAGATCAATTACAGAACATGTCACATATCATGTTTGGGGGGTTAACTCATGATCCTGCGATTGAGCTTGGTAAAATTCTTTTAAAAATTACACCGCCAAGTCTCGATAAAATTTTCTATGCAGATTCAGGGTCGGTTGCCGTTGAAGTTGCTCTGAAAATGGCTGTGCAGTTCTGGGCAGCACAAGGCCAACCGCAAAAAACAAATTTTATTACTACGCGTTCTGGTTACCACGGTGATACATGGAATGCGATGTCTGTATGTGATCCTGTTACAGGCATGCACCAAATTTTTGGTAGCAGCTTACCGAACCGTCTTTTCGTGGCTGCACCACAAACCAAATTCCATGAAGAATGGAACCAAAAAGATATTGCCGAGCTAGAACAAGCCATTCAGCAAAATCATGAAGATCTTGCCGCACTCATTATTGAACCAATTGTTCAAGGTGCAGGGGGCATGCGTTTTTATCATCCTGAATATTTACGTCAGGCTAAAGCGCTTTGCGAGAAGTATCATCTGTTATTAATTTTTGATGAAATCGCTACTGGCTTTGGCCGTACCGGTAAGCTTTTTGCGTGGGAACATGCTCAAGTCGAACCGGATATTATGTGCTTAGGTAAAGGTTTAACAGGCGGCTATATGACGTTATCTGCGACCTTAACAACAAAGCATGTTGCAGAAACGATTAGTCGCGGTGAGGCTGGAGTATTTATGCACGGCCCAACCTTTATGGCCAATCCGCTTGCTTGTGCTGTTGCCTTAAAAAGTACGCAATTATTAATTGAGCAAGATTGGCAGGCCAATATTAAGCGAATTGAACAACAGCTTAGCCAATATTTAATGCCTTTAAATCAGCTTGATTATGTTGCTGATGTGCGAGTGCTCGGGGCGATTGGTGTAGTGGAACTCACCTTTAATGTTGATATGAAGATTTTACAGCAACAATTTGTAGATCGTGGAATCTGGATTCGTCCTTTTGGCAAACTGGTTTATGTGATGCCACCTTATGTCATTACTCAACAAGAGCTAAGCGATTTACTTGAACAATTGGTTGAAGTTGTTAAAACATTGCAGGGAGCGCATTAAGATGTCATTGCTTGATCATTTTGCTACCGAGTTAGATGAGTTAAAACAACAAGGTAACTTTAGACAATTTACCCAAAATGTGCAGCATGGCCGTTTTATTACTATTCAAAATAAAACAATGCTCAACTTAGCTTCAAATGACTATCTTGGATTGGCGGCTGATCTTAATCTTCGCCAAGAGTTTTTAGATAGCTTACCTTTGGAGCGCAGCTATTTTAGTTCTTCATCGGCTCGTTTACTGACAGGTAACTTTGAAGAATATGAACAGTTGGAAAATAGCCTAAGTCAGGCATTTGGTGGTCGGTCAGCGCTGTTATTTAATAGTGGCTATCACATGAATATTGGTATTTTACCAGCTGTTGCTGATAGCAAAACTTTAATATTGGCAGATAAGTTAGTTCATGCGAGCATGATTGACGGTATACGTTTATCTGGTGCGCAGTATGTGCGTTATCGCCATAATGATTTACAGCACTTAGAGCAACTTCTGCAAAAATATCATGATGATGACAAGATTGAACGAATCATTGTGGTCACAGAAAGTATTTTTAGTATGGATGGTGATGAAACGGATTTAGCTGCATTAGTCCAGCTTAAAAAACGTTTTGCTAAAACCATGCTTTATGTCGATGAGGCACACTCAATTGGGGTGCGTGGTCAGCAAGGCTTAGGATGTGCTGAACAATATAATGTCATTCAAGAAATTGACTTTTTAGTAGGCACATTAGGTAAAGCATTAGCAGCAGTCGGTGGTTACATTATTTGCCATCCTATTATTAAAGATTATCTCATTAATAAAATGCGCCCGCTTATTTTTAGTACAGCTCAACCTCCGATTGTTATGGCTTGGGCAAATTTTATATTCCAAAAAGTATTGGTTGCTCGGCCTCAGCGTGAACACTTAAAAAATATTAGCCAATATCTTCAACAAGCTATTTTACAAAAGGGTTATGTAAGTCCGTCGACCAGTCATATTGTTCCAATTATTGTGGGAGAGAGTCAGGCTGCTATTGATAAGGCAAAACATGTTCAAGAATGTGGCTTTTATGCTATGCCTGTACGTCCACCAACAGTACCTAAAAATAGTTCACGTTTGCGTATTTCTTTAACGTCAATGGTCGAACAACACGAGCTTGAAGCACTGGTGAGTTTTCTGTGAGTCTGAATAAAAACTTAGTTGCCGAGCGTTTTGCTAAAGCAGGGCAAAGCTATTCAGAGCATGCGGTTGTTCAAAAACAAATTTGCCAAAATTTAATGGGCCTATTAAAGCAGTTTTGCCCAAGTACGATGTCACGTGTTTTTGAAATTGGTTGTGGTTCTGGCAATTTAACTCGTCTGCTTGTTGAAGCTTTTCAAATTGAAGATTTAATTTTGAATGATCTGTACTCAGAGGTGCAGGCGCACTTCAATCATCAAGAGCATTTAAAATGGCTAATTGGAGATGTTGAAATATTAGAACTCCCTCAACAGCTCGATATGATTGTTTCAGGTTCTGCTTTGCAATGGATGCAAGATTTATCACGTTTGCTTAAGCGTTGTAATGATGCTTTAAATGACAGTGGTTGGCTATGCTTTTCAACATTTGGCCCTAAGAACCTATTTGAAATTAAAGAGCTAACTGGACAAGGTTTAAGTTATTGGAATCTTGAAAGTTGGAACAATGCCTTAACTCAGGCTGGTTTTGAAGTTTTGCATTTATCTGAGTCAGAAACTCAGCTCTATTTTGATTCGCCTAAAGCTGTATTACACCATTTGAAAGCAACAGGTGTAACGGCAACCGCTCAGCATCGTTGGACTAAGCAAAGTTTACAGCAGTTTTATCAAGATTATGATCGGTTTAAGTACGCTGAGGGATATTCCCTAACATACCATCCGATTTATTGTATTGCCCGGAGAGTGAAGTAAATGAGTGGCCAGATCTATTTTGTCAGTGGGATTGATACCGAAATTGGTAAAACTTACGCGACAGGTTTTTTAGCAAAATTATGGACTGAGCAAGGTAAAAAAGTAATTACCCAAAAACTCATTCAAACAGGTAATGCTGATATTTCTGAAGACATCGAGAAGCATCGTGAAATTATGGGACAAGGTTGGTTTCAGGAAGATCACGATAAGCTGACTATGCCTGAAATCTTTAGCTATCCAGCTTCACCTCATTTAGCAACACGCTTGGATAATAGAGAAATTGATTTTCAAAAAATTGAAAATGCGACTCAAACATTGGCTGAGCGTTTTGAAATTGTATTGTTAGAAGGTGCAGGGGGCTTAATGGTGCCCTTAACCACCAGTCTACTCACCATTGACTATGTGGCTCAGCATCAGTTCCCTGTTATTTTGGTAACATCAGGTCGTTTAGGAAGTATTAACCATACTTTACTTAGTCTTGAGGCGCTTAAGTCCCGTGGGCTGAAATTAAAGGCTCTAGTTTATAATCTAAAAGATGAATCAAAAGATCCATTAATTTCGCAAGATACTTCAAATTATTTGAAAGATTATTTAGCTATTCACTTTCCGGAAGCAGAGTGGATTGAATTGGCAAAAATGAGTTAATTCGACAACAAACTATAAAAAAACCGCTCTAATTTGAGCGGTTTTTGATTTAAAAGTTGATCTTAGAACTTTTTAAATCCACGGTTAAGACCAGTCGATTTACGCTGATTACCGGTGTTTGCTGGTGCTTCTTTTTCATCATCACGACGTTGTTGACGTAAATAGCCACCACGACGCGCTGCCATTGGCTTTTCAGTCATACGGTCAGTACGACGTTTCGCCATACCAAATAAACCTGTACCTTGACGCGGTTTTAACTCAACAGATTTTGCTAAGTTGTCGATATCAGTTTTGTCGAGTTCCATCCAACGGCCAGTACGTAATTCACGTGGTAAAATCACAGTACCGTAGCGAGTACGTAATAAACGGCTTACTTTAAGGCCTTGTGATTCAAAAATACGGCGTACTTCACGGTTACGACCTTCTTTCACCACAACTTGATACCAGCGGTTAATACCTTCACCACCAATTTCAGAGAAAGATTCGAACTTGGCTGGGCCATCTTCAAGCTCTACACCATTCACCATGTTTTGACGTAGTTTTGGTGTTACTTCACCCATTACACGTACAGCGTATTCACGTTCAATTTCATTAGATGGGTGCATTAAGCGGTTAGCAAGTTCACCATCATTTGTAAATAATAATAAACCTGTACTGTTAATATCCAGACGACCTACCATTACCCAGCGGTCATTTGCAATTTGTGGTAAATGATCAAATACAGTTGGACGTTTTTCAGGATCATTACGTGAACAGATTTCACCCTCAGGTTTATAATAAATCAGTACACGACGACGAATTTCGTCTTCGATTTGAAACTGAACTTTACGACCATCAATGCGTAATTCATCGCCTGGTTCAATGCGTTCACCCACTTGGGCAACGCTGCCGTTTACACTCACGCGTCCTGCGGCAATAACCTCTTCCATATATCGACGGGAACCTAATCCGATTCGCGCTAATACTTTTTGCAATTTTTCACTCATGACAGCACAACCTTAGACATAATGATCAACAGTCCACCTCTTTATGATTTCGGTGCATTTGCATCGAGAGCCATAAATGCTTCCTTGGCGTTCTGTAGGGGAGGCAATTGGCCTAAAGAGGCTAGACCAAAAGCATTCAGAAATTGAGGCGTTGTAATTAGCAACGCAGGTCTTCCGGGTAAATCTCTAAAACCGGCTTCTTTAATCCAGTTCCAGTCAAATAGCGTTCTGAGAATCTGACTATTATTAGATACACCACGAATTTGTTCAATATCAGCACGCGTGACTGGTTGATGATACGCAATGACAGCCAACGTTTCTAGTAAAGATGGCGACAGTTTTGTTGGTCGCTCTGGCCAAATCTGCGCAATAATATTGCGATATTTGGATCTTACCTGAAAACGAAAGCCTTGCGCAGTTTCTATCAACTCAATAGAACGGCCATGTTGTAAGAGGGCAAGCTGTTGTAAAAGCTGACGAAGCTGTTGTTTATTATATTGATTATTAAAAGCTTCTTTTAAACGAGCAATTGAAACAGGTGCTTCACTGGCAAAAATAATCGCTTCAAGTTGCAATAAAACTTCGTGATGAATGTCAGCTAATGACAAATCGGTATTATTTTGTTCAAAACTCATGCCGCAGACCCTTGAATAGCCAATGGAGCTTCAACACCTGTCGCAATAATTTTAATCTTTTGTTGTCGGGTTAACTCTAACACAGCCATAAAAGTTACAACCATGCCCATACGGCCTTGTTGCGGATTCAGTAATTCTTTAAAACTTAACACGTCGCCTGACTCTAATTTCTCTTCAATATATGCAATCCGTTCTTCTAACAGTACAGGCTCTTGTGCAATTGTATGTGTTACAGGTTCTGGACGGTTAAATACGCAAAACAAAGCATCATGTAACGCAGAAACATCATAACCTTCATAAACAGGTGCGATATGGCCCAAACTTACATTGGCACTAAACGTATCACGGTCAAGAACTGGCATTTGACCTAAACGCTCAGCAGCTTGCTTAATGCGTAAATAAGTCTCAAGTCGATCAATAAGATCCTGCTTAGGATCTTTTTCAATACTAATAACAGTTGGCTTAGGTAAAAGTAAGCGAGATTTCAAATCGGCCAATAAAGCAGCCATGACCATGTAGTCGGCAGTCAGCTCAATATTTAGGGATTTCATGCTATCCATATAAGCTAAATATTGAGTGGCAATAGGGGCGATATCGAGCTGAACCAAGTCGAAACCGTTTTTCTGAATCAGATAAATTAAAAAGTCGAGTGGTCCTTCAAACTGTTCGAGTAAAATCTCAAAGGCAGCCGGAGGAATATAAAGATCTTCAGGAATCGTGTCGTGCCACTCATCTAAAACACGGATGTGTGGAACGTCTTCCATGGATTGATGAAGTGATTGGTTCATTACGATTATAAGCCACGCGAATTTTCAAAAGCATGAGACTTGTTTTCAAGTCAATAAGAGCTGTAGCAGAAGAACAGCAGATAGTGCAAAACATTCTAAAGGAATTGTGACTTTTAATAAATTGCTTAACGACTAAAGTGTAAAAAAAATCCAAACTAAATAAAGAGTATTTTTTTTCTTGATAATACTTTTTTTTTAACTGTTGGTAAAAAGGGGGTAAGTGCTTATTCGAAAGCACTTACGTCTCCTGCACCATGACGGATAACTTCTGGATGTTCACCCGATAAATCAACAATACTGGTGGTTGTCAAAGTTCCGAACCCACCATCAATAAATACATCAATCCGTTTAGCTAACTGATTTTCAATATCGTAAGGATCATCAAGAGGGTCTTCGTGTCCTGGTAAAATTAGTGTACTTGTCAGTAAAGGTTCACCAAGTTCTTTTAATAAAGCCTGACAAATTGGGTTACTTGGAATACGTAAACCAATCGTTTTCTTTTTAGGATGCATTAACCTGCGTGGAACTTCACTGGTTGCGGGTAAAATAAAAGTCGTAACAGCAGGTGTATTTGCCTTTAATAATCTATAAGTCGCATTATCAACTTTTGCATAAGTGGCGATATCTGATAAATCACAGCACATAATCGCGTATTGATGCTTAGGGCCTAAATCACGAATCTGAGCAATACGTTCCATGGCATTTTTATTACTAATCTGGCATCCGATTGCATAGGCAGCATCGGTAGGGTAGACCACAACATCGCCTGCACGAATACGCTCAACCGCTTGATCAATGAGGCGTTGCTGTGGATTTTCAGGATGTACATGTAAATGCAGCATATTTTAGAGACTCCATCACGCCAGTATTAAAAATAGTATTAGACTTTTCAAACTTGGGAAGCAAGTAACTTACGTAGTTTTTTTGTCATTTAATCAAGGAGTTCACGTTTAAACTCACTTGATTGTAACGCTGCACCTGCTCGCGTACATTGGCAAATACATTCAATGAATCTTGCTGCATCCACAGGTAATTTAGCTTCTCCAGAAAAATAGCGTTGTACTTGTGTATAAACATTATCTTTAAACTTTTTGCCATCTCCGCCATCACCTGTCAGGTTGTCGAGCGAGACTCTAAATTTTCTGCCAAAAGAATGGGAAAATAACCATTCAATGGCTTGAGGTTTGATTTCTACTTGTTCAAATAAATCCTGCTGTTCTTTAGTTCGACCATCTGGCGCATACCAATAACCTAAATCGGGCAACAGACGACGTTTTGCACCTGCAATTGTCCAATGGCTAATTTCATGCAGGGCACTATTGAAAAAACCATGGGCAAATTGAATTTTGGCTGGCTCATGTTCATTTGCTGGGAAATATTCTGGTTCAAATTCTCCACGAACTAATGTCACATTATGGTGGGAAAACCAGTGATTAAAGTGTAAAATAAGCCAATCAACTTGCTCAGACTCTAATTTTGAGCTTGGCCATGGTGAGAGTTGCACCATGTCAGGTAAAAGAGTGTTTTGGTGAGTTGAATGGGTGCAAACGAGTAATGAAGTGTTAACTTCAGGTTGCGGCTGCAACAGGTGCATTGCTTAATTTACCCCGAGTTCTGTCTAAAGAAGTACAAAATTGTATCTTAATCTTTGACAGAGTACCGATGAATTTGTAGAATTGCCGCCTTAATTATGTCAGCAAATACCTTTCCGGCACAGATTGAGCCGTTTAAATGGGCTGAGCAAGGCTTTACATGGTCAGGTCAACTGCCATTGTCTCGTCTTACTCGTATTGCTCGTGAAGCTGTTGGATCAATTGATAACCAATTGATCAACATAGACTGTAAGCTATCAATGGATGCCTATCATCGCATTGTGTGGTTAGATGGTCATATGGAAACAAAAGTTCCAATGGAGTGCCAACGTTGTTTGGAACCTGTTGAAATGTCAATTGTTTCTGACTTTCATATTGCACTTGTAGATGATGAGTCACTGATAGAGCGCTTGGATGAGGATGCTGATTTCATCGTTTTAGGTGAAAGTGAGTCTTCGACAAAAGGTGATTTTGATACACCTGCTTCGATTAACTTGCTCGCATTACTAGAAGATGAACTGTTATTGTTGATGCCTTTATCTCCCAAGCATGATGCTTGTGAACATAAACATCAACCTACCATTCAGAACGTTGTCGAAGAGAAACGGGATAACCCGTTTGATGTTTTGGCAGGTTTGAAGGGTAAACTTAACTCATAATTTGTGTTATGATTATGAGATAAGACAACTGAATTTGTTCTGATCCATTTTTTCGATCTTTGTAAGGAGCCATCATGGCCGTTCAGCAAAACCGTAAAAGTCGCTCTCGCCGTGACATGCGCCGTTCACATGACGCTTTAACCGAGAATGCATTAACAGTAGACCAAGCAACTGGTGAAACTCATCGTCGTCACCACGTGACTAAAGACGGTTTCTACCGTGGTCGCCAATTATTCGCTAAAGCAGCTGATGCTGAATAATTGCATGATATGCATTAAGCGTGATGCTTAAGTATAGAAAAAATGGGAGCGAAAGCTCCCTTTTTTTGTTGTTTTTCGCAATTATAAATATACAAATTAAATGTTAAATTTCCGCTCCAGAGAAATGAGTGAAAACCCAAAAAGGATTTCTTATGTCTGCTAAACGTCTTGAACAAGTAGCTTTAGCCACAAAAACTGCATTTGTGTTTCCGGGTCAAGGTTCACAAAAAGTTGGTATGCTCGCTGAACTCGCAGAACAGTTTAGTGGAGTTGGGCAAACTTTTGCTGAAGCTTCAGACGCGCTAGGATTTGATCTTTGGCACATTGCGCAAAGTGGTGAAGGTTTAGACCAAACACAAAACACCCAACCTGTATTATTAACTGCTAGCATCGCTTTATGGCGTCTTTGGTTAGATTTGGGTGGTTTAGCGCCTAAATACCTTGCTGGTCACTCTTTAGGTGAATACAGCGCTTTAGTTGCAGCGGGTTCAATGAGTTTGGCAGATGCAGTTAAATTAGTTAATTTGCGTGGAAAACTCATGCAAAGTGCTGTTCCTCAAGGGGAAGGTGCGATGGCTGCAATTCTTGGTTTGGCCGATGATAAAGTAGTTGAACTATGCCAGAGTGTAACTGCATCAGGTCAAGGTTCAGTTGAAGCTGCAAATTATAATTCACAAGGTCAGGTTGTAATTGCGGGCAGTACTGCATCTGTACAGCAAGTGATGGCATTAGCAAAAGAACAATCTGCTAAAGCAATTGCTTTACCAGTTTCTGTACCTTCGCATTGTTCATTGATGAAGCCTGCTGCAGAAAAATTTGCAGAAGCTTTGGAACAAACTGCCATTGAGCTACCTACCATTCCTGTAATACAAAATGTCAACGCGGGAATTGCTACCGATGTTGCTCAATTACGTCAGGCATTAACAGCACAATTGTACGAGTCTGTGCAATGGACACGTACCATGCAGTCTCTTCAAGACCAAGGTATTCAGTACATTGTTGAATGTGGTCCTGGTACAGTATTGAGTAATCTCGCAAAGCGTTTACCAAATATCGAAAAAGCTTTTTCTATTGATAGTAAGAGCAAAATGGAAGATGCCCTAAATGCTGTTTTAGTGGCAGAAGGAAAAATTGCATGACACAAGAACGCAAAGTTGCATTAGTAACGGGCGCGAGTCGGGGCATTGGCGCTGCAATTGCCCAGCAACTTATTCAAGACGGTTATTTTGTCGTAGGTACTGCGACTTCTGAATCTGGTGCACAAAAGCTAACAGATAGCTTTGGTGAACAAGGTGCAGGTTTGGCGCTAGACGTGCGTAATCTCGATGAGATTGAAGCAGTCGTGTCTCATATTGAACAGAATTATGGTCCTGTACTTGTTCTCGTTAACAATGCAGGTATTACGAAAGACAATTTGTTGCTTCGTATGTCTGAAGATGATTGGGATGACATTCTCAATATCCACCTTAAAGCCGTTTATCGTTTATCTAAACGCGTACTTAAGGGCATGACGAAAGCACGTTTTGGTCGAATTATTAATATCAGTTCTGTTGTTGCTCATTTTGCAAACCCAGGCCAAGCAAACTACTCTGCTGCTAAAGCAGGTATTGAAGCATTCAGCCGTAGCCTTGCAAAAGAGATGGGTAGCCGCCAAATCACTGTAAACAGTGTGGCACCAGGTTTTATTGCAACAGAAATGACAGATGCACTTAGTGAAGACATTCGCAAAAAAATGAGTGATCAAGTGGCTTTAAATCGTTTAGGTGAGCCACAAGATATCGCAAATGCGGTGAGTTTCCTTGCAAGTGATAAAGCAGGTTACATTACCGGTACGGTATTACATGTAAATGGTGGTTTATACATGGCCTAACGCCGATGTATAAACTTTTAAAAATTTTTATATTCAATTAAACTAGTGGCAAATCAAACGCCACAAGCAATGAGGAGAATTCCTGTGAGCGATATCGAACAACGCGTTAAACAAGCAGTTGCAGAACAACTTGGTCTTAAAGCTGAAGAGATTAAAAACGAAGCATCTTTCATGGATGACTTGGGTGCTGACTCTTTAGATTTAGTTGAACTTGTTATGTCTTTCGAAAATGACTTCGACATCACTATCCCTGATGAAGATTCAAACGAAATCACTACAGTTCAATCTGCAATTGACTATGTAACTAAAAAACTTGGTTAATTCGCATATTGCTGATTAAAAAGAAGGCCACCGTAAGGTGGCTTTTTTTATTTAATCAAAATCATTGATAGGGATACATATTTTTACAAGATCAACCTCAATTGATAGCAGAGGTGTCTCTTTTTTCAAGTATAACAATAAAGGTCAGTTTAATGACTTTACTATAAACAATAATATGAGGACTAAAAGATGGGTCTTTTTGATTTTGTAAAAGGTATTGGTAAGAAAAATACCGCACCAGCAGAACCACAACCAGCTCCAGCAACACCAGCAGAACCTTCTGCACAAGAAGTGGCAAATAAATTATTAGGATTAATTAAAAGTTTAGGCTTAGGGGTAGAAGGCCTATCTGTAACATATAATGGTTCAACTGATACTGCGACGCTTCATGGTCAAGTACAAAGCCAAGCAGACAAAGAAAAAATTATTCTTATTGTTGGTAACGTAGACCACGTTGCGCAAGTAGATGATCAAATGACGGTTGCTACTCCTGAGCCAGAAAGTAAATTTTATACGATAAAATCAGGTGATAATCTTTCAAAAATTGCGAAAGAATTTTATGGTGATGCCAACCAATATCAAAAAATCTTTGAAGCAAACAAACCAATGCTAAAAGATCCAGATGAGATTTTCCCTGGACAAGTTTTACGTATTCCTCAGTAATTGGAATAAATAAAAAGGCGCTTAAAGCGCCTTTTTATTTGGTTGTTAAAATCGTTTTGGAATCTTTTGTCCATTAGGTACAGGCGTTTCAGCATTTTTTAAAACACCAAATAGCCATGTTTCTGCATGTTGTACTGCAATTTTTAAAGAATCACCCAAAGCTAAACGACCTGCAATAAAGCTTGCTAATGAACAACCTGAGCCGTGATATTCACCTTCAAGGCGAGGGCAACTACTACTCGCTGCAAGTTCACCATCAATATATAAACTATTTTTAATGAAGTCAGGAGTATCTTCGTGACCGCCTTTTACTAATACAGCTTTAGCACCCATTTGAAATAGCTTTTCTGTTGCTTGTTCTAAATCATCAATACCTGTTAATGCACGTAATTCAACTGTATTTGGCGTAATAAGCGTTGCTAGGGGAATCAGTTCAACAAATGCTTTAACTAAAGTTGCTTGGTCTCCTAACGAACCGCCACTGTTTGCAACTAAAACTGGGTCAAGTACATATTGATAGTCAGGATGAACACGTAAAAATTCAGCAAGTGCAGCAATATTATCTGTAGTGCCAAGCATACCTGACTTAACACATTTAATGGGTAAATCACCTACAACGGCATTTGCTTGAGCTAATAAGAGTTCTTTTGGGGTTGCTTCAAAGCCAAATACTTGTTGTGAGTTTTGAATGGTGAGGGCAGTACATGCAATTGCTGCATGAGCACCACTTTGTCCAATTGCTTCGATATCGGCTTGTAAACCTGCACCACCTGAAGGGTCTAAACCCGAGAAACAAAGTACGGTTGGACGCACGGTTATTTCCTTTTCAATTTAAATTTACGTTAGTATAAGAGAGTTTGATTAAACTCTCGACCAATTGAACTAAATACTTTACTGGGTTAATGATTGAATGGCTATAAAACATATTTTGATTGATTTAGATGGAACCTTAACAGACCCTAAAGTTGGTATCCATACTTCAATTCGCTATGCAATGGACAAGCTTGGCTATCCATTAGCTGCCGATTTAAATATTGATTGGACCATTGGCCCGCCTTTAAAACCATCACTTGCAAAATTATTGGCTACTCAAGATGATGATTTAGCTGAACAAGCTTTATTGGCTTATCGTGAGCGTTTCTCGGTCATTGGTTTGTTTGAAAATGAAGTATATCCATCTGTAATACAAACACTGAGTGCATTAAAAGACGAAGGATATCGTTTATTTGTCGCTACTGCTAAGCCAACGATTTACGCGAAACGAATTTTAGACCATTTTGAATTAAGCCAATATTTTGTACATATTTATGGCAGTGAATTGACAGGTGAACGAACCAATAAAGCTGAACTTATTCATTATATTCTTGAGCATGAGCAATTAAACCCAGAAGAGTGTTTAATGGTCGGTGACCGTCAATATGATGTTTTAGGTGCGCGTCACAATGGTATTGAGGCAGTAGCTGTGACTTATGGTTATGGAACTGCAGAAGAACTTGCTCAAGCACAGCCAAAAGCAATGATTAATCAGTTCTCTGAACTTTTGGACTATGTTGAAGAACTGGCAGTACAAAAGAAAGTTTCTTAAATATAAATAAGTTTTAATTTATAGGTTTGGCTTTGATCTAAAGCCAAACCTTTTTTATTTAAATACCGTGTTGTTGACGGTATTGAACAAGTTCTTCAATCGTAATAACGGTTAAGTGATGAGTTTGTGCATATGCTAAAACTTGAATGCCTGATGCCATAGTGCCATCTGGATTAGTCAATTCACATAACACACCAGCAGGTTTGAGACCAGCTAATCTGGCTAGATCAATTGTTCCCTCAGTATGACCACGTCGAGTAAGTACGCCACCATTACGTGCACGTAAAGGGAAAACGTGACCAGGACGATTTAAGTCACTTGCAACAGCACCATCTTTAATAGCAGTTTTAATGGTTGTTACACGGTCTTTAGCAGAAACACCAGTTGTAACGCCTTGAGCAGCTTCAATGGTTACTGTAAATGCAGTATGAAACTGACTTGAGTTTTGAGAAACCATTGGTGGAAGATCTAAGTGATCTGCTAATTCTTCTGTCAGGCATAAACATACAATACCTGAGCCATCACGAATCATACGTGCCATGGTCTCAGCAGTTAGCGTTTCCGCTGCAACAATTAAATCTGCTTCATTTTCACGGTCAAAGTCATCCATAACCAAGACTGGTTTGCCTTGACGGATATCTTCTAATGCTTGTTGAATACGCTGCTCAGCAGGAGAGAGGGCTGAGAAAAAAAGTTCTGGTTGAATTAAGCTAGACATAATGAAACGCTCTCGTAAAAATACGGTTGAACATTTCAGGACTGATGTAAAAACAGGCTGGCACTGAAATAAAACGGATTTATCCCAGTTCGTCGTCTTCTTTCATCCGGACTATACCGTCGGCTTTGGAATTTCACCAAATCTGCTCAAATTACACAATTTAAGCTCGTGGGCTTGTTAATTTATATATGAAAATTAACTTTACCACCGGTGGGGAATTACACCCCGCCCTGAAGCGATGGGTTTTATTATAGCGTGCTTGGAGAAATTGGCTAGATGCTTTTGTAGAATGCTAAGTCTCATTATGAATAAGTATTTTTAGAAATCGAAATAGGTTTTTAACAAGAGCTTACTTGTTGGTTTTAAAAGTGAATGCTATGTTTTTTATAGAAAATTATAAATAAAACAGGTTTTTCATGCAGATTAGAGACTTTTATCCGTTTAGGAATACTTTATTTATTCAGCATCTCCATATTTTTAGTTATCTATTTATGGCGGTAAGTATTCTGTATTTGATTGCTGCTAACTGGTTGATGCTTCCTGATAGCATTCAACTTAGCATTCCACCTGTTATATTACTTGTCACCGCTTGGGTGAGCGTAACAGATACCTTAAGCGAGGGAGTTCGGCAGACCTTACATGGTATTTGTGGTTTGATGGTCGGTTTGAGTTTGGCTGTAATAGGACAAGTTTATCAAACAGGTGCAGACAGTTATTTATTGTTCTTGATTTGGACTTTGCTTTTATTACCTTGGTTATATCGACCTAATATTGGTATTTTTACTTTAGTTTGCATTACCAGCCAACTTACACTTTTTTTATTTTTTCGACAGACTTTTTGGGCAGAAAAATTTCCTTATTTATATCTATTCACTCTAAATTTATTAAGCCTTATCGAGTTTTGGGTCTGTATAAAGAAGTATCGTGCATTACGTTTTGTTTTTATCGCTTGGTTTGCTGTCGTTTCAATCATTGGAATGATTCAATACTTATCGAATGCAAACATTCCTTATCTGATCTCGGCTTTCCTTTCAGGAATAATCGCTTTTTATTATTTCTTCCAAAAAAATGATCAATTATGTGCCAGTTTAATGGCTGCTGTTCTTGGTGTGACTGCAACAATATGGCTTGTAGATGGGATTAATCATTTATTTAAAGATTCTAATGAGTTCATTTTTTTACTGATTGCGGGCATTATTTTTACTTGGTTTGCACTTATTAGTTATTTCTTAATAAGAATTTTTCGCCAAAGCCGTTTTTATGTCATTCCTTTAGCAATTGGTGCTTGGCTTGCTGGTTTAGCACTTGCAGCATTTACACTCGTATTTTGGGAGACTATTTCTTTAATTATTGGCATCATATTTGTTGCTATAGCTATAACTTTACTAACAAAATCTCAAAATTATTTCATTCGGCAATTTGCATATTGTTTATTTATTAGTGGCCAAACTGCTTTTTTATTCCATCTTGGATCTGAAACAAATCAAATTTTATGGGTGTTGATTGCCCAGATTTTTATTCTATGTATTAGTTATTTTCTTAAGCCTCATTGGTTCTTTATTTTAATTCAAATGCTCGCAACTTATGGAATAGCATTTTTCTATCTATTGCAACTAGACCATTCAATATGGTCAGTAAACTCTGTTCAAACTTATTTTAATTTAACTTTACTTAACTATTTGATCTTTAGCTTAGTACTGCTGATAGGGATTAAAGCAATCGTATCGTATGAGCGGAGTATTTTCTTAAGTGTGCTGGCCGTTGTGTTGGTGAGCTCATTCTTTGATAATTTTATAGGGCTTGAATTGATTAATTCAGTTGATCAACCATTTTGGTTTTTCTATGTCTTACCAAGTCTATGGTTATTGTTATTTAGTTTTTTCTATCTATATAGGCAGCTTCAAACTATAACTTTTTTTGCTTTTCTCTTTTTTGGAATATTGCTTATTGCACTTGGCTATTTTGAAGTGTTCATTCTATTTGTAATTTTGACATGGGCCTTAAAAACTAAAGATCGCATTGTTTATGGTGTTACGCTCTTTGTATTCGCCTTTGTGTTTTGGCAACTTTATTACAGTTTGCAATTAAGTTTTCTAGCTAAAAGTGCATCAATCTTGGTGTCAGGAATTATATTGTTGGCTTTATATAGGTTGCTCCTACAAGAAGCTAAGAACAATTTTGTTGAGGGAGAAAATTAATGAAAAAGTATTTCTCTCTTATTCTTGCAATAGTCACTGTATTAGTTTTTACAGGTTTGGTTGCGAAAAATGAATGGCATCTACATCAGAGTAAAAGTATTTTTATTAAGCTTAAGCCCGTTGACCCTCGCTCTATTTTACAAGGCGACTACATGGCGCTGGCGTATGAATTAAATTTACAATCTCTTAAATCACCATCAGGAAGCGAAGGTGATGCTTTAGATCAAGTGATTTTTAATCATGCCAATATTCCAGCAAAAGTTATTTTAGATTCACAAAATCGAGTAATTCGTACAATTTTAGACACTAATAACTCATCTGCTGGGCAAAGCTTAATTTTAAAAAATCCTGAAAATCGTTTGCAGGCTTTGTACCCAGCTTCTAGAAGCTTCTTATTTGCCGAAGGTCTAGCTCATTGCTATGAAAAAGCAAAATACGCTGAATTTAAGGTAAATATAAAGGGTGAGGCGATTCTGTTTGATTTGCGAGGAGAAGAGCTACAATCTTTAAATTGTAAGCAGCAGCAAAGCTGGTGGAAGGGTGCGGTTAGGAGTTTATAGACACTATAAAAAAAGCCCGTATTACGGGCTTTCTTGTTTTTTTAATCTTTAATTAGGCAACTTGTACAGGAATGCAGTTCGCTGTGTGGTTGACTGTATTATTTGGGTTTGCATAGACCAAACGTGGTTTGTGAGCATTTGCTTCAGCTTCTGTGAAATCACCAAACGTAGCAATAATAACTAAATCACCAACATCTGCTTGGTGAGCAGCACCACCGTTTACTGAAATAATGCCAGAGTTGTCTTCACCACGGATCGCGTAAGTTGTGAAGCGCTTGCCATTAGTTACGTTCCAAACGTGGATTTCTTCGTATTCACGAATACCAGCTAAATCCATCAATACGCCATCAATTGCACAAGAACCTTCATAGTGAAGTTCAGCATGGGTTACAACTGCACGGTGAATTTTGCATTTTAATAAACGAGATAGCATGGCTAGCGTCTCCTGAGTAGACCTAAGAAGATCTTATAGTGAAATCTTTTGCCTTTGCCGTTCTGGCAAGGTGGCTGATGCGCATTTTGCTCCTAAAAAAGCAAGATAGCAAGCTTGATTGTTCAACAATTTAAGCTGGTTTATACGCATTAATTTGGTTCATAGCTTGTGATACCTGTCCTTGAACAAGTAACTTCGCTTTAGAGAGAGCATGATCAATTGCTCCGTCCATCAAGCTTTGTTCACTGCTTGGCGCTTTTCCAAGTACATGCCCAGAAACTCTTTCTTTTGAACCTGGATGTCCAATACCAATTCGTAAACGATGAAAGTTTGGACCAATATGTGGGACAATATCACGTAAACCGTTATGCCCACCGTGCCCACCGCCTGTTTTAAGACGAATTACACCAGGGTTCATATCAAGTTCATCATGAGCAATCAGAATTGCTTCAGGAGCAATTTGATAGAATTTTGAGAAAGGAACAACACTTTGACCGGAACGGTTCATATACGTCGTTGGTAGAAGTAAGCGAACATCATGCCCCTCTATATTACCACGACCACTGATTCCGTGAAATTTTGGATCATTTTTTAATGTAATGCCATATTTATCTGCAAGCTGTTCAACGAACCAAAAACCTGCATTATGGCGGGTTTGGGCATATTCTGAACCAGGATTGCCCAAACCAACAATTAGCGAAATATTTGACACTAATTTACGCCTTTAAACACTTATGCGCGTTTGAAGTCAGCGTGCATAGGAGTGTTTTTAGATGGGTGACGTTGTAACGCTTGGATTTTAACGTTTTCAACTTTGTCGCCCACTTTGATTTCTACAACTTCTTCAAAGAAAGCATTGCTTTCTAAAGCTTTTACAAGCTCACGAAGTTCTAAAGTTACACTTACAGGCTCAGCGTTACCGCCGTAGATGATAGCTGGAACTAAAGATTCGCGACGAAGGCGGCGGCTCGCACCTTTCCCTTGTTTGTCTTCAGCACGCGCTTGAGCGTTGAATACGAAGTTTGCCATGAGATAAATCCTCATTAAAGATTAAATAAACTAAACTTGCGACCAGTTTAGTGATAGAAAACCCCAGCCAAAGCCAGGGTTAAGAAAAGCTGCAATATTATAAACTATCGAACATCGCGCTGATAGATTCTTCGTTATTAATACGACGAATCGTTTCAGCAACCATGCTAGCAACAGAAACTTGGCGAATTTTACCTAAGTTCAATGCTTCTTCAGAAAGAGGAATTGTGTCAGTTACAACTAACTCATCAATGACTGAGTTACGTAAGTTCTCAATTGCTTTACCTGAAAGTACAGGGTGAGTTGCATAAGCAACAACACGACGTGCACCAAATTGTTTAAGCGCATCAGCTGCTTTACACAATGTACCAGCAGTATCAACCATGTCATCTACAATAACGCAATCACGATTTTTTACGTCACCAATCAAGTGCATAACTTGCGACTCATTGGCTTTTTGACGACGTTTGTCGATGATTGCTAAATCGATATCACCCATCTGTTTGGCAACAGCACGAGCACGTACTACACCACCAACGTCAGGAGAAACCACCATAAGGTTATCATGCTGTTGTTGACGTAAGTCAGCAAGCAAAGCAGGAGTACCATAGATGTTGTCGACTGGAATATCGAAGAAACCTTGGATTTGGTCAGCATGTAAATCAATCATTACGACACGATCAATACCAACAGTGGTAAGCATGTCTGCAACAACTTTAGCTGTAATCGGCACACGTGCAGAACGTGGACGACGGTCTTGGCGAGCATAACCAAAATAAGGGATAACAGCAGTAATACGACCAGCACTTGCACGACGCAAAGCATCTGCCATAACCAAGATTTCCATAAGGTTATCATTGGTAGGGGCACAAGTAGGCTGAACGATAAATACGTCTTTACCACGAACATTTTCAGTAATTTCTACTGAAATTTCTCCATCAGAAAAGTGACCGACTGATGCAGCACCTAGAGGGATATGTAAGTGACTTACGACTTTTTGAGCGAACTGTGGATGAGCATTTCCACTAAAAACGACAAGATTGGGCATGAAGCACCCTTGGCGGTTGGTATGTAATGAAGTAGATGGCAGGGGCGGCTGGATTCGAACCAACGGATGCCGAGATCAAAACCCGGTGCCTTACCACTTGGCGACGCCCCTAATGCGGCAGAACTTTAATATTTTTGCAGTGCAATGTCAAGGATAATCAACAAAAAGCAAGGCAATTAAGTCTGTCTTTAAAATAAGAAGAATGGCAGGGGCGGCTGGATTCGAACCAACGGATGCCGAGATCAAAACCCGGTGCCTTACCACTTGGCGACGCCCCTAAATTTGATGATATATAATGGCAGGGGCGGCTGGATTCGAACCAACGGATGCCGAGATCAAAACCCGGTGCCTTACCACTTGGCGACGCCCCTAATATAATCATCATTACAGGTGAAATTGGCAGGGGCGGCTGGATTCGAACCAACGGATGCCGAGATCAAAACCCGGTGCCTTACCACTTGGCGACGCCCCTAACTTGTAACCTTAAAATGATTAAGAGGAGATTCTTTTAAACTATTTACCACATAAGCTTTACATGGTGAATGCTTAAGAATGTCATCAATATTCATTTCATTTGTTACTTCAGTAAAAACACAAGCACCTGTACCTGTAAGCTTTGCTTGACCAAACTGATCAAGATATTGCATTGCTTCTTCAACTTCAGGGTATAACTTTCTAGCCAAAGGCTCAAAGTTATTTCCAAAATTAGAAGGTTCTAACTGATAGGCGCAAAATTTAGTGGTCTTAGAGTCTCTTGTCAATGTTTTTTGTGAAAAAAGCAATTGAGTGCTGATAAAACAATCAGGTTTTAAAATAATGAACTGTTTTTGATCTAAGTCTATGAATGATAAATGTTCACCTATGCCTTCAGCCCATGCATTTTTACCATAAATAAAAATAGGAACATCAGCACCGAGCTTTACGCCATAGTCAGCAAGTTCATCCTGACTTAGTCCACATTGCCATAATTGATTTAAAACAATGAGGGTTGTGGCAGCGTTTGAAGAACCTCCGCCTAAACCTGCGCCCATTGGAATATTTTTCTCAATTTTGATGTGTAGACCAGAGAGTTTTTTTGCATGCGGTTTAAGTATTTGAGCAGCTTTATAAATCAGATTTTGTTCAAGTTGAACCTCTCCTAAACCCTCAATCTGGATTTCATCTTTATCAATAAGAGAAAAAGTCATCCAGTCATATAAATCAATGAGTTGGAAAATGGTTTGTAATTCATGGTAACCATTTTCACGACGTCCTGTGATATGTAAAAACAGGTTGAGCTTAGCTGGAGAGGGAACTCGAATCATAGATTTAAATAATTAGATTTAACGGTTTTGGATGACCATTGTAATACGGTTTTCTTTATCTTCAGCAAGTGCCTGCTTCAAAACCAGTTTATTTGGCAAAGTTTGTTCGCCATCATAACTAAAATTGACTGTCCAGCCATCTTCGATGAGTTGGCTCACACGATTTGCATTATCTTTGCTGATTTGGGCATTTAAAGTTGCTGGCTTTGCCAAAATCCAACTGGTTAGATGAGTAATGGGTGCTTGCCAACCAGTAGCACGTTCTAAAAGTTCTTCAGGTGATGCGGCTGTAATCACGCCAGTTTTAGCACTGTTTAAAGTAACTTCACCTGGTTTACCCTGAATTTGTGTCTTTCCAACACCTAAAATACCACTTAATTCGATATCAAAATTATCTTGTTGCTGAACCCATGTGAAGAATGCACTACCACTTTGCTGTGGGGTGCGCACACCAATTTTACCTTGTAAGTTGAAATGTTTTTCATCTTGCACTTGGTGGGAAATTGCGGGTTTGGGCTGAGTAAAATGCTGACAACCGGTTAAAAATAACACACTTGATCCACAGATCGCTGTGCACAGTTGGGCAAATTTGCTCATATATTTAACTCTTTTTTGCTGATGTAGGTAAAATTAACGCATCAAGCTGGTGTAATTGTGGATCATTCGCGTGCTTTTGTTTCAGTTGTTGTAACACAGCACTAAATTCAGTTAATGATCCTTGCATATACAGTGCCTTAGCGTAACGAATCCCAATATTTATGTTATGACTAAGCTCGTAAGCTTTGCCTAAAGCTTCCGCTGCGCCCTCATAATCATTTTGTAAAAATGCGATATAGCCCAGTGTATCCAAAATCGAAGCTTGTTCTGGTGCATATTCCAATGCTTGTTCAGCATATTGTCGTGCTTCTTTTAGTCTACGGTTTTGTAAAGCCAGCGTATATGCATAGGCATTCAGATAGGTCGGACTATTTGGTTCTAACTGTAATAATTGCTTAAGTGTTTTATCAAGTTTATCGCGGTCGGTATAAGGGTCTAATAATAAAACTTCTGCATAGATGAGTTCAGGATCATCTGGTAAGTTTTTGATTGCTTCATCTAATAAATTTAATGCAGCTTTTTTATTGCCCATTTTCTTTAAAATTTCGGCTTGTGCCTGATAGAGAAAGCTTGCATGCTGTGGATAATTAACTCGTTCTTGAGTTAAAAATCGTAATGCATCATGTAAATTTTCTTGTTTATCATAGATCGCAATTAGATTTCGTCTTGAAACAATGTAGAGGCTACCATCAACTAAACGGTAATAAGCTTTGGCAGTTTCATAGTGCTGTTTTCGCTCAGCATTAATAGCTAAGTAGTAATATGCTTCGTTTTGATATTTTGCAGAGTTGCGTAAATCAACTAAATATTGTTCAGCTTTATCATATTGCTTGAGGTCAATACTGGTTAGACCTGCAATAAATAATGCTTCTTCAGCCCGAGGATTACTCTCAATAATTTTTTCTAATTTTTCAAGAGCAAGTTGAGGCTGATTAATCTGAATGAGATAACGGACCTCAGCTAAGCGAATATCTAGATTTTTCTTATATTTACGGCTTGATTTTGCATACCATTTTAAAGCACCTTCTTGATCATTTAGAGCAATCAATAGGTTCGCTTTCATCAAGATAAAGCTGGTTACTTTTGGACGACGGCGTAGCGCACGGTTAATGGTATTTAGAGCAGGTTCTAATTGACCATTTTGTGCTTCTAGATTAGCAATAAGCGCTAAAATAGAAGGATTTTCCTTTTCTGCACTTGAACGTAAAGCCGTTAATAAAACATCTCGGTCTTGTGCATTTTCGGGAGCAATACTCGCCAGAATTTGTTCAAGATCGGCAGTTGGATCAATTTTTAAAATCTTATCTAAAGTTTCGGCAGCAAGCTGGTATTCATGTGTTTTTAATGCAATATGCGATAAATAAAATAAAGCAGGAACATCTTTGGGTTCTTGAACCACCCAATGTGTTGCAACATTTAATGCGGCTTGTAGATCGTTATATTCAAGAGCGACATCTAGTGCACGCTGTTTAATTGTTGTTGAGTTGCTTCTAATCGCAAGCACAGTGTAGTTGTGTAGTGCTGTAGGAATATCGTCGTAAGCTAAAGCAAACTCTGCGACCATACTCTGTTGTAGAGCCTGATCAAATGAATGCACTGCATAGGTCTCTTGCAACGGACGTGCATAGACATATGAGGACATGCTACCTAACAATAAGAATGTGGTAGAATACTGTCTTATCGAAGCACCGTTAAAATTAATACGGCTATTCATTTGACGCAATTTTTATTGATCCAAAGTAATGCTTTTTATGACACCGATGTTGCACAATAGCATAAATTTAGCGAAATGATGATCTGATATGTCTTTCTTTGCATTGGGTGTCAACCATCAAACAGCTTCTGTAGAACTCCGCGAGCAAATTGCTTTCAATGCAGAGCGATTAAGTACTTTGCTTGCCGAGCAACGTTATCACGAGTCTTTAAAAGACTTAGTGGTTGTCTCGACCTGTAACCGTACAGAAGTCTACGCCATGGCGGAAGATGCCGAAAGCCTTCTGAAATGGTTAGCCGACGCCAATAATATTGATGTAAAGCATTTAATTCATCATGTTTATCGTTACGAAAATGCTCAAGCCATCACACATTTAATGCGTGTCGCAAGTGGTTTAGATTCACTCATGTTGGGTGAGCCACAAATTTTAGGGCAGGTAAAAAGTGCTCTAGCATTGTCTAAAGAAGCGCAGACGGTTTCTCCTGAATTAAATAGCGTGTTTGAATATGCTTTCTACGCAGCTAAACGTGTTCGGTCAGAAACGGCTGTAGGTAGTCATGCAGTTTCAATGGGTTATGCTGTTGCACAATTAGCTTTACAAGTCTTTAGTAAACCTGAAAAGCTCACAGTAATGGTGATTGCGGCAGGCGAGATGAACAGTCTGGTGGCTAAGCACTTAGCAGAAATGGGTGTTGCCAAGATTATTATTTGTAATCGCAGTCGTGAGCGTGCCGACCAGTTAGCACAAGAAATTACACATCAAGTTGAAGTTGAGATTATTGATTTTTCAGCTTTATCAGAAAATCTATATCGTGCTGATGTTGTTTCAAGTTGTACAGGCAGTTTGCATCAAGTGATTGCTTATGCGGATGTCAAAAGTGCGTTGAAAAAACGTCGTTATCAGCAAATGTTGATGGTGGATTTAGCAGTACCGCGTGATATTGACCCTAAAGTTGAGTCACTTGATGGAGTCTATTTATACGGAGTTGATGACTTACAAAGCGTAATTGATGAAAACTTGGCTCAACGTCGTCAGGCGGCTGTTGAAGCTGAAGTCATGGTGAATCAATTAGCAACTCAATTGATTACGCATCAAAAAGTCAAAGAAGCAGGAGGTACAATCCATGCTTATCGCCAACATAGTGAGGAAATTAGTCAGCAAGAGCTTACTCATGCCTTGAATACTTTGCACAATGGTGTCAATCCAGAACAAGTGCTCAAAGAATTTGCCCACCGCTTGACACAAAAGTTAATGCATCCAACCTCTATGTTGTTACGTGAAGCTGCTAAAGCAGAAAGTCCTGATTACTTTGAGTGGTTACAACAGCATTTACAGGATGTATTTGACCATGAGCGAAAGCCTAAAAACTAAGTGAGCAGTCTTAAGCTAATTTGTTTGGTGAGCTCATTGAGTTGTTGTCTTAAGTTTCTTGACTCAACTAATGAAATTTTAGATTTCAGTTTTTGACGTAAATATCTTTCTTGTAAACCCAATGCATATTCTTTAGCAAGTTTATCTGCTACTTCAGGTGCCTGAGTTAATGCCTGAATATTGGTTCTTTGCATAATATCTGCAACTTCATGGCAATAAGTGCTACATGCACCTAAAACATAATAAGTCGCTAGCTCTTGGTCATCAGGCAATTCATCAAATATACGATTTAAAATGGCTAATATTTTAGCTAATAATTCATCTTGCGGAATATAGGCACGTAATCCTTCAAAATGAATATAAAGGAAAGGGTGGTGCATCAAGATTGCAACAGCAAAGTCTTCATCTTTTGTTTGGATATTAAATGACAACGATGCATCATGACTAACTTGTGGGGTAAAGCGCTTGCCTAAACCTAATTTTTCACGGAAAGATTGAGTTAATAGATAGCGGAAGGAACCTTGTTTGGGTAATAACTCGGTGAGTTCTCTTAACTCACCCATGACAAGACTCTTACCTTCAGGCGTACTGATATTATGCTGACCAGTAAGATGAGCAAAAACAAAGTCCGATAGTAACGGAGCTTGGTCCAATAACTTTTGGAAGTTTTCGAGCCCTTCACGACGAATTAAGGAGTCTGGATCGTGGTCATTTGGCAATACAAAAAATTTAAGCTCGCGACCGTCGTTGAGTAATGGTAATGCAATTTCTAAAGTTCGACGTGCTGCTTTTTGACCAGCAGCATCACCATCAAAGGCAATCGTAATTCGATTATTTTGTTTAAATAAAATATTAAGATGTTCTGTATTACTCGCCGTTCCTAAAGTCGCGACAGCACCAGTAATGCCATATTGCTGTAAAGCAATGACATCCATATATCCTTCAACCATTAACCAGTCATTAGATTTTAATTTTCTGCCTTCATATAAACCATAAAGTAATTGGTTTTTATGGAAAACTTCTGAGTCTGGTGAGTTAATGTATTTGGGTTTAATTTCGTCATTGAGCGCACGACCACCAAACCCTACTACACGGCCTTTAGGGTCTCGAATTGGGAAAATCACACGATCGCGTAAAAGGTCAAAATCACGACCGCTGTCACTGGAACGAATGAGTCCAAGTTGCTTTAAGCCTTCAATGTCGTAAGGGAAAGCTTTTTCTAAATGTTGCCAGTCTTCTGGAGCATAACCTAAACGCCAGAATTGAATTGTTTGGTCGGTTAGGCCGCGTTGTTTAAAGTACTTTTTAGCTTTTTGACTTGTAGGTAATTGGTGTTCGTAAAATTGAGCAACATTTTCCAAAAGGTCGTATAAATTACCTTCTTGTACAGGTTCATCAAAACTAAATGGCTGTTCGAACTGTGCAAAAGGATCATCAAAATATACTGGTTCAAGCGTATTGTATTGATCATCTATAGGTGCTTGAGTATTTGGTTCTACAACTGCTTTTGCTGTAACTGGTGGCTTGGTAACTTGGCGTGTATAAGACAGTTTTTTATTATCAGTATTGTCTTTGGGTAATTCGATACCCGCATTACTCGATAACTCCTTCATCACATCGATAAAGTTTCGGTTATCAATATCCATTAAGAAACGAATTGCATTACCGTTTGCTTGGCAGCCGAAGCAGTGATAGTACTGTTTATCGCGATAAACATGGAATGATGGAGTTTTCTCTTGATGAAAAGGGCAACAACCAGAATATGTTCGTCCGGTCTTTTTCAATTTCACACGTTGACCGATCAGATCGACAATATCTGTGCGATCTAGAATCTGATCAATCGTATGCTGTGGAATTGCCATAATTCAGATAACCGTGTTTAAACTAATGATGCGATAGGTCAGATTATTCTGACATGATGAAACGAGATATGCCCGATAAATATTTTACTATTTTATAAAAACAAACAGGCAAGTCATATCACTTGCCTGTTTGTTGGTTATTTTTAAGCTGTTATTGCTTATTGAGCAGCGTCGCCAGCTTCAGTCGAAGATGCTGCTGGTGCAGTTGTTGCACCTTCTGCTGCTTTTTCTGGTTTATCAAGTAAACCGAAGCTTAAACGGTTAGTCCAACTGCGTTCAGTTTTTGGAGGCTCAACTGGTGCTTGAGTTGTTTCTTGAGTTTCTTCTTTACCTGAACTACCCATTTTACCTGAACTACCCATTAAGCCAAAGCTTACACGGTTAAGTAGACTGCGTTTTGGTTCAACTGGAGTAGCTGTTTCTGCCGCTACAGATTTAGATTCGCGACCAAGAATACCCAAGGTAGCACGGTTAATCCAGTTGCCTTCTTTACGCGCAGCGCGCATATTTACCGTGCCATTTTTATTAACAAGGCTAGGATAGTTAAGTTTTAGAACTTCGATGTATTGTTGTGAAGTTGCTTTATCACCCAGTTGGTCATAGCTATATGCCAAAGTTGCTAGGGCTTCTGGCACTTGAGGTGTTTGTGGGTAGTGTTCAATTACCCATTGCGAACGCTCAGCCGCTGCAACCCATGCTTTACGTTTAACGTTAAAGCGAGCAGTATTCATTTCACTTTCAGCAAGCTCTTGACCAATAAACTTCATACGCTGTGCTGCATCGACAGAATATTGGCTGCTTGGGAAGCGGCGAATCAGGTCAACGAAGTTTTGATAAGCAACTTTTAAATAACTGATGTCACGATGAGATTGTTGCAAAGATGTGTAACGCAACAAGCTATCATAGTTCAGTTCCATGTTAGATACGCCACGAACGTAGTAAGCATAATCTACATTTGGATGCTGAGGATTTAAACGAATAAAGCGTTCAGCTAAAGCAATCGCGCCTTCATAATCTTTTTGTTTAAATTTTGAATAGAGAAGTTCAAGTTGTGCTTGTTGTGCGTATTGTCCAGTTGGATAATAAGTATCAATCGCTTCTAAAGATTTAGCAGCGTCAAGATATTGCCCACGATCAAGAGATTTTTGAGCTTTGTCAAAATACGCTTGTTCACTAGATTGAGGCCCAGTATCGACCACTTCTTTTTTACTTGGATTGCTGCTACAGCCCACAAATGCAGACGCTAAACCTAAAGATAGGGCAAGCATCGTAATTTTATAACGTGGTAGCGACATAAAAACTCCTCTGTTATGTTGGGCAATGAGCTACAATTGCGCTATTAAACCACTTTTATCTCAATGATCAAATGACTTCAGCACAATCTTCAAACACAAACTTCTCTGAAACTGACTTCAATTTACTTGAAGATTCTGAGGATGCAGATAACCATACTTCTGATACAACTGCAACACGTTTATCGTTGCAAGTTCAGTTGGATGAAAGCTACTTAGGGCAACGTATCGACCAAGTTGCAGCTATGGTGTGGAGTGAGTTCTCCCGCGAAAAACTGAAACAATGGATGAAGGAAGGTCATCTGTTGGTAAATGGTAACATCGTAAAACCTAAATATCGTTGTGAGGGTATTGAAACCCTAACTTTAAATGTTGAGTTAGAAGCACAGACGACCAGTCAGCCTGAAAATATCCCACTTGATATTGTTTATGAAGATGAAGATATTTTAGTTATTAATAAACCAGTCGGTATGGTGGTACATCCTGGAGCGGGTAATAGTTCAGGAACTTTAGTGAATGCATTGCTTTACCATTTCCCAAAACTGGCAGAGCTTTCACGTGCTGGTTTAGTACATCGTATTGATAAAGATACGAGTGGTTTATTGGTTGTTGCAAAAACGCTAGAAGCCCAATTTTCTTTAAGTAAGCAGTTGGCAAATAAATCGGTTTATCGTTTATATGACTTAGTTGTTTATGGAAATATCATTGCTGGCGGTACGATTGATGAGCCGATTAAACGTCATCCTGTAGACCGTGTGAAAATGGCGATTTTACCGGGCGGACGCGATGCAGTGACTCACTACAATGTAAAAGAACGTTTTAAAGATTTTACTCGTGTACAAGCGCGTCTTGAAACAGGCCGAACTCATCAGATTCGTGTGCACTTTAGCTACATTGGTTATGGCTTGATTGGTGATCAGGTTTATATGAACCGTGTACGTGTGCCTGCTGGTGCATCTGAATTACTCATTGAAACTTTACGTGGTTTTAAACGTCAAGCATTACATGCAGCTAAATTAGGTTTAAAACATCCGCGTACTGGTGAAGAAATGCAATTTGAAGCGCCGTGGCCTGAAGATTTTACTCAGTTAGTAAATGTGTTACGTTCAGAAAACGCAGCCTACTAAGGAACTGAATTATGGAATTTGTTCAAGGTTTACCACAAGGTGTTTTTGTAGGGCAGACGCGTATTCAACATCCTTTGGCTTTGCCAACGGACCAAACTGAATTAACGGGTTTTAATCTTGCTTTGCATGTTAATGATGAAGCTGGACGCGTTCAGCAGCATCGAATGATGCTTTTAGATGAGTTTGCTCAGTTTGGCGTTAAGAAAATGACATGGATGACCCAAACACATAGCACGATTTGTCATACGGTAAATGAACAAATTCCCTTTACGGCATTAATAGGTGATGGCTTGGTTACTCAAACCAAAGGCCATGCATTAATGATGATGACTGCCGATTGTTTACCTGTGGTACTTTGCAATGCAGAGGGCACTGAAGTCGCTAACTTACATGCAGGATGGCGAGGTTTGGCAGGTGGTATTATTGAAAATACAATTGCTGCTATGCAAAATCCTCCAACTTGGGCATGGTTAGGTGCTGCGATTAGTCAACCCTGCTTTGAAATTGGAGCGGAAGTTAAAACTGCTTTTTGTAGTAAGTATCCTGAATTGAAAACAGCTTTTGTTGATGGAGCGGCACCAGATAAATTTCATGCAGATTTATATGCGATTGCTCGCTTTATTTTGCAAAGACTCGGCGTGAAACAAGTTTTAGGTGGAGACCAGTGCTCGTATCAACAGCAAGATGAGTATTTCTCTTACCGCCGTGATGTTAAAACGGGTCGTATGGCAACTTTTGTATTTATGTAGTTTATAAAAATCGCAATTCACTTTAATAAGTGTGATTGTTGTGATATCAATCTCTTATGTTATTTAGACTTTTAAATAATATAGGAGATTTTTTTATTTTTTGGATTTTTAATATTGACTCAAATAATCCGTTAAAAAGCTAATTTTTGATATTCACAGATCGTGGTTTAGCAAGTTTTAATAAAATGATAAAATAGGAAAAACCGCTCAAAATATTAAACTTATGTCTTTGCCTGAAAAACATCTCTCAATTGTCTATCACAGTCCTTATGGTCACACTGCAAAGGTAGCGTCTGCTATTGCTGCTGGAGCGGAAGTGATGGGCGTTAAAGTACATGTGATGAATATTGAGCACATTGACTGGGATGTTTTAGATGCTTCACAGGGAATTATTTTTGGCTCGCCAACGTATATGGGCAGTGTAACTGCTGATTTTAAAAAGTTTATGGATAGCACATCCAAACGTTGGAAAAATCGCTTATGGCAAGGCAAGTTGGCTGCTGGTTTTGCAAATTCGGGTGGTTTGAGTGGTGATAAGCTTGCAGTTTTGCAGCAGCTTAATATTTTTGCGATGCAACACGGTATGCTGTGGTCTGGTTTGCCTTTAATGACAACTGGTCATACTGAAACTGATTTAAACCGTTTATCAAGTTGTTTGGGCTTAATGACACAGTCAGATAATGCACCTGTTGAGATTACCCCGCCACAAGGTGATTTAGATACTGCTAAATGGTTTGGTGAATATATCGCTGGTCTTTTATATAGATTAAATTAAGTAAATCATGCGATATAAAAAAAAGCCTCTAAAAGAGGCTTTTTTACTAAATTATTTATGAAATATACGGGCTTTATCACGCTGCCAGTCGCGGTCTTTTTCAGTCGCACGTTTGTCGTGAAGCTGTTTACCTTTCACAAGCGCAATTTCCAGCTTAACTAAATGACCTTTCCAGTAACACGCCAAAGGAACGCATGAGTAACCTTTTTGGTTAACTGCACCCATGAGGTGTTCAAGCTGACGTCGAGAGAGCAATAACTTACGAGTACGTGTTGCTTCAGGAACAACATGGGTTGAAGCCGATAATAAAGGCTGAATTTGTGAGCCAAGTAAAAATGCTTCGCCATTTTTGAAAATGACATAACTTTCTGTCAAAGTCATACGCCCAGCACGTAAGGATTTCACTTCCCAACCTTGAAGTGACATGCCTGCTTCAAATTTTTCTTCGATAAAATAATCATGACGGGCACGTTTGTTTTGTGCGATGGTTCCGCCATTATGTTTCTTTACTACTGTTGCTTTCGCCATAATTCAAACTTCCACAATTGCCTCTATTGTGCCGTAAACTGATGCCAAGGTGAAGTTTTTTCCCACATATCAATATTTCGCCTCATGTATAACTTTTGCTAAAATAGGCGCACAATACAATTAGAGTACTAGCGGATGTCTAAAACGCGTGTAATTTATCCTGGAACATTTGACCCTATCACAAATGGGCACGTTGATTTAGTTACTAGAGCATCAAGAATGTTTGATGAGGTCGTAGTAGCTATTGCAATTGGACATCATAAGAACCCTTTGTTCAGTCTAGAAGAGAGAGTTGCACTGGCACAATCATCATTAGGTCATCTATCAAATGTTGAGTTTGTAGGTTTTGATGGCTTACTGGTTAATTTTTTCAAAGAACAAAAGGCTACAGCGGTACTTCGCGGTTTAAGAGCAGTTTCTGATTTTGAATATGAGTTTCAATTGGCTAATATGAATCGCCAGTTGGACCCACATTTCGAAGCAGTGTTCTTAACACCTTCTGAACAGTATTCTTTCATTTCTTCGACGTTGATTCGAGAAATTGCACGCTTAAGAGGTGATGTAACCAAGTTTGTTCCGCAAGCTGTGGTTGAAGCTTTTGAACGTAAACATCAACAAGGTTGGTAAAGTGTCGTTATATATCACCGATGAGTGCATAAACTGTGATGTTTGTGAACCAGTTTGCCCAAATGAAGCTATTTTTATGGGGGAAGTGATTTATGAAATTCATCCAGATTTATGTACAGAGTGCGTTGGTCACCATGACCAGCCACAGTGTCAATTATTTTGTCCAGTAGACTGTATTCCTAAAGATCCGCAGCATGAGGAGACGGAAGAACAGCTATTAGACAAATATAAAAGATTAATTGCTCAAAAAAGCACAAGCAATTAGTGAATAAATTTGTTAATATGCGCCCCTGAAGTGAGCTGGATGGTCGCTGCTGTGGAGGTCTTCGTGACTGAAGCAGGAGAGGAAAGTCCGGGCTTCATAGGGCAGGGTGCCAGGTAACGCCTGGGCGGTGAAAGCCGACGGAAAGTGCAGCAGAGAGTAGACCGCCTCATTCGTGAGGTAAGGGTGAAAGGGTGCGGTAAGAGCGCACCGCGTGTCTGGTAACAGTTCACGGCATGGCAAACCCCACCAGAAGCAAGACCAAATAGGAATCCTAGGTGCGGCCCGTACTGGATTCGGGTAGGTCGCTTGAGCGTATGAGTGATTGTACGCCTAGAGGAATGACCATCCTCGACAGAACCCGGCTTATAGGCTCACTTCACCTCATTTTATTTAAAATTTTTCTTGACGCGCGGTAAAGAAGCTAAGATAATGCGCGCACAGTTTACGGCTATGTAGCTCAGTTGGTTAGAGCACCGCACTCATAATGCGGGGGTCACAAGTTCAAGTCTCGTCATAGCCACCATTTTACAGACCACGCTCCTGCGTGGTCTTTTTTTATGCTCATTTTTTGATTAAACACAGTTTGTAAAGACCGACTTTATAGTTCCAGCATTGTTTGTCCAAGCCAATTTCTTCATGTTCTTATAACACTTAACAAGGATGTTGAAGACATGAAAAGGTCATTATTATTTTTAGGGATTCTGAGTTTATCTGCGGATGTACAAGTCTCTGCGGCTGATTTGAGTTGGGGTGATCCAACTTTAGATTCGGGTCAATTTAAAGTGTCTGGTGCGGTACGTTCCCGTTATTTGCATAAGGACTATGTGGTTGGGGCCAATGAAGGTTCTCAAAATGATGACTGGCGACTCACAGATATTAAATTAGTTTTGGGTTATGAAAATCCAGATTGGATTGCAGGTCTAGATGCCCGTTGTTATCAATATAATCGTTTGTGTGACGCAATTTTCCTAAAAAAAGCATGGGCAGGCTATAAGCTATCTGACCAGCAAAGAATTACGGTAGGTTTACAGCCTGTTGATTTTGGCTTTGGCGAATTTTGGGGAAGTAGTTATTACGAGACGCTTTTAAATACCGTTGGTTTAGAAGATATTGATAATTTAGGTATTAAATATAAATTTGCAGATGACAAATACAATTTGACCTTAGGTTTCTATCCAACAGATGGAGGAAATTATAAGGGAACATCAAAAGACTCAAGCCGTTACAGTGGTAGTAATTTTGTTGAGGCAGACGATTTGGCTACTGGGAACAATATTAAAGAAAAAAATATGTGGATTGCTCGAGCATCTAGAAAATTTGAGCTTGATAAAACTCAAAAATTTTCGACTGAGCTAGGTGGGTCAGCTTGGTATTCTGATTTAGAAAATAAAAGAACAAATATAAATGGACACCGTAAATCATGGAATATTTTTGCTCAAACCCAATATCAAGCATGGCAATGGATGTTCTTGGCAGGCAAGCAAGATGTCACGAATGGTGATGATTTATTGCCAAATAGTTCAACTATTGGTGCATTCGACTATCCATATCAAGTCGCCAATAAAGGTAAGTATTTGGTTAATGAAATTAATTACACCTTGCAGCCAAAAGGCACACATGTCTATGTATGTGGTCCTAAACCCATGATTGATGCAGTGATTGATTGCTGTAATAAACACCGTTACCGCGATGAGTACATTCACTGGGAACAATTTGCCTCAACAGTTCCTGAAGATGGTGAAGCTTTTACGGTAGTACTTGCTAAGTCTAATCAAGAAATTGAAGTACAAAGTAACCAGACTATTTTACAAGCTATCGAAACATTAAATATCGATGTGGAATGTTTATGCCGAGAAGGCGTTTGTGGTACGTGTGAAACTGCTATTTTAGAAGGTGAGGCAGAGCACTTCGATCAATACTTAAGTGATGCAGAAAAGGCTTCACAAAAGAGCATGATGATTTGTGTATCAAGGGCAAAAGGTAAAAAGCTCGTATTAGATCTTTAATATATTTCTGTGGCCGATCAATTGCTTAAATTGTAAATTTGTTAAAAAATGAACAAATAATGGTGATCTGAATCTTATTTGTTCATTTGGTGGACATTAAGAGTTTTGAAGTATTGACCTGTTATACAGAACTATAGATAATGCGCACACAGTTTACGGCTATGTAGCTCAGTTGGTTAGAGCACCGCACTCATAATGCGGGGGTCACAAGTTCAAGTCTCGTCATAGCCACCATTTTAAAAACCACGCTCCTGCGTGGTTTCTTTTTATCTATTTTTTACTCATTAAAATGTTTTTCAATCATATCGAGTGTTTTTGAGCTTTGATAAAAAGGAGCTAAGAGCGCTTGAAGTAACGGTTCCAAAATACCGTGCTCATTAAAGGCATCCATAACTTTCGGATAAAAGCGTAAAGCTTCAGTTTGTAAGTCAGTTTCGGTTAAACCAATCTCACTTAACACTTCAAATAAACTTTGATCTTTATAAAAATCATAAAAAACTTCGACGCCATACAAAATAAGATCTTGCATAAATTGCGACTGGCGCAACTCTTTCCAGTATTCATAAATTAAAACAAAGAACTCTTCCACATCGAGAGGAGTGAGCTGTTTCATAAACTCATACATTTTTTTATGTCTAATATCTTCCCAGATATGACGCACTAAGCTTTCTAAATCTTCAGCCGACAAAAGGCTTAATTCTGTAAGCTGTTCATGAATAAAACTAGCAATCCACGTTTCAAGTTTGTGCTCGAGACGTTGTTGCTGTAAAAACGAGAATTTTTTAAGTTTATGTTGCCATTCAAAATGGTAGTCATTTACTGTCGAGGCAGTTAAAAATTTTGGTAATTTTTGTTCTAAGGTTGAAGTAGCAATATATTGGCAAAGCTGTTGAACAGAAGGGCTAGTTCTTAAAAACTCATTCAGATATTGAGGAATATGCTCCATTTCCAAAAACTTGGAAAGCCACATTTCAAATTGGTGGTCAGATACCAAGTCTTGTAGCTGGATTGGAGATTTCATCGCAGATAAATAAATACGCTGTGCAATTTCCCCAATAAACTCAAGTAAGCCAGCGCCAAGTTGCATTTCAAAAGCATAACGTTTCACAACGGCTTGTAATTGTTCTAAATCTACAACTTCATGAAGCTTAATTTCGTCAGCATGTTGCATAAAAAGTTGAATGAACTGCTGGAAATAAATAGGTGAGTTTTCTATTGATAATTGTTTTTTGAAAAATTCCACCTGCTCAAGCAAAAGTGCTTGAGCAAGTGCTGTGGTTTTTGATGAGTTTTTCTGCTCAGTCATTCGCTGTCCAACCGTTGACAATCGGATAACGTCGTTCGCGACTAAATGCACGAGAAGTAATTCTCGGGCCAATCGCACCTTGACGACGTTTGTATTCATTACGATCAACTAAACGGATAACTTTTTCAACAACTTCTTTATCAAAACCTTTGGCAATAATGTCTGCCTGACCTAAATCTTCTTCAATATACGCATAAAGAATGGCATCCAATACATCATAAGCTGGTAGAGAGTCTTGGTCTTTTTGATCTGGACGAAGTTCTGCAGAAGGTGGACGAGTAATGACACGCTCAGGAATAACCGGAGTTTCACTTAAGCTATTACGGTATTTTGCTAGTTCAAACACGATAGTTTTATAAACATCTTTTAGAACAGCAAAGCCACCCACCATGTCGCCGTAGAGTGTGCAGTAGCCAACTGAAAGTTCAGATTTATTACCTGTAGAAAGCACTAAATTACCAAACTTGTTAGATAGGCCCATAAGCAATGTGCCACGAGCGCGCGCTTGTAAATTTTCTTCAGTTGCATCCGCTGGTGAGTTACCAAAGAATGGATAAAGCGTTTGCATGAAGCTATTTACGATCGAGTGAATTTCGGCAATACCGAAAGTTACGCCCATACGACGAGCTTGTTCTGCTGCATCTTCTACACTAATTTGAGAGGTGTAAGTATATGGCATCATTACGGCTTGGACTTTTTCTGCACCAATTGCATCAACAGCAATAGCAAGTGTAAGGGCAGAATCAATACCACCAGAGAGACCTAAGATTACACCAGGGAAACCTGAACGCTCTACATAGTCACGCGTTGCCATAACTAAGCTTTGATAGATTTCTGCAAAAGTTTCCAATGCTGGAGCAGACTCAGTGACTTTATATAATTTGGTATCACGGTCAAATTCAGCAATATAAAGATCTTCTTTAAAGCTTGGTGCTTGTAAAGCGATTTCACCATTTTGATTGCTGACAAAACTTGAACCATCAAAAATTAAATCATCTTGCCCACCAACTTGGTTAACATAAACAATATTTAAGTGAAGTTGTTTTGCAAGCTCGCTTAATGTTTGTTTGCGATGTTGTGGTTTACCTACTTCATATGGAGATGCATTAAGTACAAGTACAGTATCAACATTTAATTGGCTTAATTGCTTAACAGTATTGATTGACCAAATATCTTCGCAAATGAGGACACCAAACTTATGACCAAGGTATTCAAATACCAAATGTTGATGACCTTTTTCGAAATAGCGCTTTTCATCAAAAACGCTATAGTTTGGCAAGTTGTGTTTATTGAAAACACCTAAAACCTGACCATCTTTCATGACAGCAGCTGAATTATAACGTTGGCCATCTTCAGTCTGGTTCACGAAGCCGAAAACCATCACAATATCTTTAACTTCGCTAAGTTGTGCAAAAGCCTTTTGCATACGTTTGTTTAAATTTGGACGTAGCAATAAGTCTTCAGCTGGATAACCAATCACAGAAAGCTCAGGAAAAATAATCAGGTCAGCGTCTTGTTTTTTCGCCTGATTTGCTTGCTCAATCATCTTTTGGGTGTTTGAGTCAATATTGCCAATATGCGGAGAAAACTGAGCAAGGGCAACTTTAAAACTTTTCATTCAAACCTAATCCTAGATCATAACGAATATAAATACACATAGTGTTGATTTTTATGAATATAATTTTTCAACGATGTGTATGACACGATAATAAACAAGTAAAATAGTAAACAAAAATGTCAAGATCAATAATATATACCAATCACATATTTTCTGCGTAAAAATAACGAGATTTTCTGTATAGAATAGAAACAAGCTTCATTATTTTTATTGTTTGTATACTGCCTTAACACTCCAAAATTTGGAATAAGTTTTTATACTTATTTTCAATAATTTGACAGTAATAAACTCAAATCTCAACTTTATTTTCATATTTTTTTGTTTATAAAATTTGCGTTGAGTAAGTTGGTAAAAATGTTACGTTGCAGTCAAACTCAATTATTTGCTTACAAATCCAGTTGAGGTAAACAAATAATATTGGGTAGCTTACCTGAACAGATATCTCTCGCAATCTCTCCTTGCTGTTCAATATTGTAAGAGCTAAATGCTTTTTGCGGATGATAGGTGTATTTGTAAGGATTATAATATTTAAAGCTGAGGTAATAGGCAGATTGTAAAAATGCGCCTTTTAGTAATACATGAATACCTCGCTGATATTGCATAACATGGGTGAGTTCATGAATAAAAATACCTTGTATGAACTTAGACTCTGAAGCGTAATTGCTACTATAGTCAGAAAAATTTACATAGATATTTCCATTTGGAGCCATCAAAATTCCATGAGCTTGCCAAGGTAAGTAACGAGTAGCAATAATTTTAGGACGTTCACAATCCAGCAGATCTCCAAAAACCCTTTGCGCTAAGGCTTTTTCTTCAGGCGTAAGAAATCGAATTGGATAGCTTTTTAAGTGACGAAGAATAAAAAGAGTAAAAATAATAAATTGTCGATCTAGGGCGAATTTAAAAGCGCTGAGAGTGAACATAGTTTTGCTATTAAATAAGTTCATCTATTTGTTTAGCAGCATACCATACATCAACTATGTTGAAAGACAGACACAATGAATGATATTTATTTCTTACTTGATGATTTGAGTACCTTATTTGACAAAATGTCCACTTTGAATTTTATCAAAGGCTTATAAAATCTCATTCTAATTATTGATTATAAAGGCGCCGTGACCATTAATAAGCTTAATTGAAAATAGGTTAACTGACTAAAATGAATTAAAAAATTAAATAAGAAGTCTTAGACAATAAAAAACCCCAGTTAAAACTGAGGTTTTACGACAACTAAAATCACAACCGCAAATAAAATTAAGGTTGGCATTTCATTGAAGAAACGCCAGAACTTATGTGATTTATAGTGAGCATTTCCGATAAGCTTTTTGCGATAGTAACCACACACTAAATGGTAAACTACTAATAAAGCCACTAGTCCAACTTTTAAGTAAAACCATGTGGCTTCATGGTAATGTCGAGTTGCATCACCCCACTCAACGAGAAAGTGTGCAGTAATTAATGTGGCAATCATAGAAGGCCACATAATTCCTCGATACAACTTACGTTCCATTACTTCAAAGCGTTGATGACTTGCAGCATCTTCACTCATAGCATGATAAACATATAAACGTGGTAAGTAGAACAAAGCAGCGAACCAACAAACCACGGCAATAATATGTAATGCTTTTACCCACAAAAAAGCATCAGAAGGTGCATCCATCGTTAATCCTAGGTGGGATTATGCATCCCACTTCTTGAAAATTAGGCAAGCGTTTACACCGCCAAAGCCAAAACTGTTACTCATTACAGTATTCAATTTTGCATCACGTTTTTCAAGTACGATATCAAAAGGTTTTGCGCCTTCATCAAGTTCAGTTACGTTGATGTTTGGTGCAATAAAGTCATTTTGCATCATAAGAACAGAGTAGATAGCTTCTTGAACGCCAGCTGCTCCTAAGCTATGACCAGTCATAGATTTAGTTGAGCTTAACGGTGGTACTTTACCTTCACCAAAAGCACGTTCCATTGCTTTAAGTTCAGTAACGTCACCCGCTGGAGTAGAAGTACCATGTGTATTTACATAGTCAATAGTTTCTACGCCATGCTGTTTAGCTTCTTCAAGAGCCATTAAAATACAGCGTGTAGCGCCTTCACCACTTGGAGCAACCATATCTGCACCATCACTGTTTGCTGCATAACCGACAACTTCAGCTAAAATGTTGGCACCACGTGCTTGTGCGTGCTCAAGCGATTCAAGTACTACGAAACCACCACCGCCAGCAATTACGAAACCGTCACGGTCTGCTGAATAAGGGCGAGATGCAGTTTCAGGAGTATCGTTATATTTTGAGCAAAGTGCGCCCATTGCATCAAACAATAAACTTTGAGACCAATGATCTTCTTCACCACCACCAGCAAGCATAAGATCTTGTTTGCCAAGTTGAATAAGGTTGTATGCATAACCAATTGCATCTGCAGAAGTTGCGCAAGCACTTGTAATAGTATGAGCAATACCTTGTAGTTTAAATGCAACACCTACGTTTGCCGTAATGGTATTTGACATATTACGTGGTACAAAGAAAGGACCTACTTTACGTGCACCTTTAGTTTCTAATAACTCAGTCATTTCAACAACAGATGCAGTTGAACCACCACCTGAACCACCTGCAATACCATAACGTGGGTTGCCGCCAATTTGTTCAGGTGTGAGTCCTGCATGTTCAACCGCAGCTACAGCAGCGTTGTAAGCATACATCGCACAAATACCCATAAAGCGTTTTAATTTACGGTCGATATGATCAAAATCTTGTTCTGCAGCAGCGCTGACATGGCTTTTAAAATTAAGTTCAGCGTAAGTTGGGTTAAAACGTGTCCCCGAGATTCCATTTTGAAGTGAGTGAGTAACTGCTTCTAAAGAGTTACCGATACATGAGTTAATACCCATACCAGTGATTACGACACGTTTCATCTACAGGTCCCTTTATGGTGATATTTAAAGTCTATGAACATCAGCAGCTATTAAATGATAGGAGAAGATAGCTGGAAGAACATTAGACATATGTTTTCGTTGTTACCATGATAGCAGAAAGGTTTTTTATTTCTTATGGCAAATCTTTATGTCAATTTTGCATTTAAAAAAATAACCAAATACATAGTATGTTTCATTTAGGGTTAACTAAAATACACACATTCAAGTTGAGATAAATCTACATTCCACCTAGTATTTATCTCTAATTAGATAAATTAAAAAATCGAGGTACTGGATGACAAAATTTAATAATAATCAATCTGACAATTTGTTTTCTCAGGTCTTCGGAGTGGCTAAAAAGCTCAGTTCTACTGGGTTAAACATCTTGCAGCAAAGCCAAATAGGTGAGGTCAGTAAGTTGGTCGAGCCACTTGCGAGTGGCAAAACAGTAGAAGGTAATGCTAGAAATAAAAGCCCATTTGAAGTGGAACAATACGAAAGTCCACAACAAATGTTACGTGAACATTTACCTAAAGTTACTCGACAAGTTTTTGGTCGCCATTTCAGAAAGGTCAATGGTATTGCTACATTTATTTCACCTGACTGGAATGAGAAAATATCAAGCTATTTATTTGATGCGCTGAATGACTTTAGTTCGAAAAGTACACTTACTGAAAAAATATTAGAAGAGGCGGGCGCAAAAGACCTATTTGAGTTAACTAAGGATACCTCACGCTCTCAACGTTTAAGTCAGGCGCTGATTGAACAAAATAAATTGATTGCAACAATACAAGGGGCGATTACAGGTGTATCTGGTATGGCGGGAGCGGCTGTAGATATTCCTGTATCTTTAGTTTTGGTTTTAAGAACAATTTATCAAACTGGAAGATCACATGGTTTCGATTTAAATGATGGAAGTGATCAAGATGTTGTTGAGTTTATTTTTAAAGAAGTCGATATCAGTCTGATTGCTGAAAAGCAGACGGTACTTTTGGCATTAAAAGCGTTACGTAATATGTTAGAGACACAAGATGTTCAACAGTTTCAGCAATTACTGGGGTCTTCAAATGATATTGAAACCTTGAAAAAATGGTTAGTTGATGAAAATGGCGAGTTTAAATGGAACTGGTTAAATAAAGTTCCGCAACTTGCTTCTGTTGGTAAATTTACTCCAGCAGTAGGTGCAGTACTCAGTGCTGTTTACAGTTGGAAGCTACAAGAAGATGTAGGCCACAAGGCACAAGCCATTTTTGGTGCTGCACGACACTATTTAAATGAACATCCGAATGAGCATTTATCACCACTTCAAGCTTATTATGCTGCCGTGACTCTTATTCAAAAGGCAAGTCCTCGTCTTTTGAACGTTGGAGAAAATGGCAGTATTCACGCGGCACAACATCATAAAATAGAAAATCATGATGTAATTTCAAAAGTGGCAGTTGTGGTTAAATCGAATACTTCTGAAAAAAGTGAAGAAAAAGTGCAAGAAAATGTTCATCATGGTATTGAGCAGCTTGCAGAAAAACATGTGGTCGAGCACGAGCATAGTGAACAAAAACCAGCATTAGAAATTGAAAATGATGATGTTATAGAAGATCAAAAGTACTCTTAACAATACAATTACAAAGATAGGGTTTCAAAACGAAATTTCACCCCTATTTAATTTTGTAAGTCATCCTGTCAAACATTGATATGGTCAACATTTGGTAATTATTGCCGTGTTGACCATTTTTGCATCTTAGCTTACAATTATGTGCCCTTAAAAAGAGGTATTTTCTTTTTGAGGTTTTTTAATAACGGGAGAATTGCCATATGGCAACAACGAATCAGTTGATCCGTAAGGGTCGTACGACTTTGGTTGAAAAATCCAAAGTTCCTGCGTTGAAGGCTTGTCCACAACGTCGTGGTGTTTGTACACGTGTTTATACAACTACACCTAAAAAACCTAACTCAGCTATGCGTAAGGTTTGCCGTGTTCGCTTAACTTCAGGTTTTGAAGTATCTAGCTACATCGGTGGTGAAGGTCATAACTTACAAGAGCACAGTGTTGTTCTTATCCGTGGTGGTCGTGTTAAAGACTTACCAGGTGTACGTTACCATACCGTTCGTGGTTCTTTAGACTGTGCCGGCGTTAAAGATCGTAATCAATCACGTTCTAAATACGGTACTAAGCGTCCTAAGAAGTAATTCTAGGAAACTAGTCCAAAAGCCCTTTAGCGTTTCGCTTGTTTGAATTCTTCATAGATTTGTAATTCAAGCGACGTATAGTAAGGCCAGCGTCGTGTACATGACACTTGTACAAACTGCTGGATTATCCTGAAGTGTCATATTATTAGGTGTATTAAAATGCCAAGACGTCGCGTAGTCGCTGCTCGTGAGATCCTTCCAGATCCAAAATTTAGCAGCCAAACAATCGCTAAATTCATGAACCACGTAATGCAAGATGGTAAAAAATCTATTGCTGAAAGTATCGTTTACGGTGCTTTAGAACGCGTTCAAGAAAAAAACAAAGTAGACCCAGTTGAATTTTTCGAGACTACTCTTGAGAAAGTTCGTCCTATGGTCGAAGTAAAAGCACGCCGTGTTGGTGGTGCTACTTATCAAGTACCTATGGAAGTACGCCCATCCCGTCGTACTGCCTTAGCTATGCGTTGGTTAGTAGATGCTGCTGCTAAGCGTTCTGAAAAAACGATGGCTTTACGTCTTGCTGGTGAGTTGCTTGATGCAGCTGAAGGTAAAGGTGCAGCAATCAAAAAACGTGAAGATGTGCACCGTATGGCTGAAGCTAACAAAGCCTTCTCTCACTACCGTTTCTAAGCGGATAAAACAGGCCTTATTCAGGAGAATATTCATGCGTACAGCAGCTCGATTCAACATTGCTCTCTATCAAAGTGGGGGCTTTGCAGGTATTTAAGTTGCCTGTTTGGATATTCGCGCGCATCAATTTAATTGGTGCGTCCTGTTTTAAATATAACATTTAGGAATGTAGACATCATGGCTCGCCAAACCCCAATTACTCGTTACCGTAACATCGGTATTTCTGCGCACATTGACGCAGGTAAAACAACTACAACTGAACGTATTTTGTTCTACACAGGTGTATCTCACAAAATTGGTGAAGTACACGACGGTGCAGCAACAATGGACTGGATGGAACAAGAACAAGAGCGTGGTATTACAATTACCTCTGCTGCTACGACTTGTTTCTGGTCTGGTATGGGTAACCAATTTGAACAACACCGTATCAACGTAATTGACACCCCGGGACACGTAGACTTCACAATCGAAGTTGAACGTTCTATGCGTGTTCTTGACGGTGCGTGCATGGTTTACTGTGCTGTAGGTGGTGTACAACCTCAGTCTGAAACTGTATGGCGTCAAGCGAACAAATATAAAGTGCCTCGTTTAGCATTCGTGAACAAGATGGACCGTACTGGTGCAAACTTCTTCCGTGCTGTTGAGCAAGTTAAAACTCGTTTAGGTGGTAATCCTGTTCCTATCGTTGTGCCAATTGGTGCTGAAGATACATTCCAGGGTGTTGTTGACCTTATCGAAATGAAAGCGATTATCTGGGATGAAGCATCTCAAGGTATGAAGTTTGAATATGCTGATATCCCAGCTGACCTAGTTGATACGTCTAACGAATGGCGTACAAAAATGGTTGAAGCTGCGGCTGAAGCTTCTGAAGAATTAATGGACAAGTACCTTGAAGAAGGTGATCTTTCTAAAGAAGAGATCATTGCAGGTTTACGTGCTCGTACATTAGCTTCTGAAATTCAAGTAATGCTTTGTGGTTCTGCGTTCAAGAACAAAGGTGTTCAACGTATGTTGGATGCTGTAATTGAATTCTTACCATCACCTACAGAAGTTAAAGCGATCGAAGGTATCCTTGACGACAAAGACGAAACTAAAGCGTCTCGTGAAGCATCTGACGAAGCTCCGTTCTCTGCGCTTGCGTTCAAAATCATGAACGACAAATTCGTAGGTAACTTAACATTCGTACGTGTTTACTCTGGTGTTCTTAAACAAGGTGATCCGGTTTATAACCCAGTTAAAGCTAAGCGTGAACGTATCGGTCGTATCGTGCAAATGCATGCGAACGAACGTCAAGATCTTGATGAAATCCGTGCAGGTGATATCGCAGCGTGTGTAGGTCTTAAAGACGTTACAACTGGTGATACATTGTGTGATGAGAAAAACATCATTACTCTTGAGCGTATGGAATTCCCAGAGCCAGTAATTTCATTGGCTGTTGAACCAAAAACTAAAGCAGACCAAGAAAAAATGTCTATTGCTTTAGGTCGTTTGGCTAAAGAAGATCCATCGTTCCGTGTTCGTACAGATGAAGAATCTGGTCAAACAATTATTGCTGGTATGGGTGAGCTTCACCTTGACATCATTGTTGACCGTATGAAGCGTGAATTCGGTGTTGAAGCTAACATTGGTAAACCAATGGTTGCTTACCGTGAAACGATCAAAAAGTCTGTTGAACAAGAAGGTAAATTCGTACGTCAAACTGGTGGTAAAGGTAAGTTTGGTCACGTATATGTACGTCTTGAACCGCTTGATGTTGATGAGTCTGGTAAAGAATACCAATTCGTTGAAGAAGTTGTTGGTGGTGTAGTACCTAAAGAATTCTTTGGCGCGGTTGACAAAGGTATTCAAGAACGTATGAAGAATGGTGTATTAGCTGGTTACCCTGTTGTTGGTATTAAAGCGACATTATTCGACGGTTCTTACCATGATGTCGACTCTGACGAATTATCGTTCAAAATGGCAGGTTCTTATGCCTTCCGTGATGGTTTCATGAAAGCGGATCCTATCCTTCTTGAACCTATCATGAAAGTTGAAGTAGAAACTCCAGAAGACTACATGGGCGATATCATGGGTGACTTAAACCGTCGTCGTGGTATGGTTCAAGGTATGGACGATCTTCCTGGTGGAACAAAAGCAATTAAAGCAGAAGTTCCTCTTGCTGAGATGTTTGGTTACGCGACTCAAATGCGTTCTATGTCTCAAGGTCGTGCGACTTACTCAATGGAATTTGCTAAGTATGCTGAAACTCCACGTAACGTGGCTGAAGGCATCATTGCTAAATTCCAAGCTGGCGGTAAAAAAGGTGACGACGAGTAATCTTTCGATTACTATAAGCCCTAACTAATTCTTAGTTGAAAACCAAGTGCTCATGGGGTGACCCTCCATGAGTAGTTAATAAAGGAAGATCATCATGGCTAAAGCCAAGTTTGAACGTAATAAGCCA